>JANLID010000273.1 GCA_024654105.1 Gallionella sp.
ATCATGCCTCCATGATCCCAACTTTCGCTCCTCCAGGCTCATCTCACGTTGGAAACATACCCTCTCGCTCAGGCTCATTTGTCGTTGGACAAGGCTCATGATTGAAACTTTTCTGGTATCTTGCTAGTCTTACACCCGCAAGACGTTCAGCGATTAACTCAGGAGACCACACATGCAATACCAAACCGCAACGCAAGCAGGCACATTCACAGTCGAACAGAACAAAGTACTGCGCAATACCTACATGATGCTCGCGCTCACCATGATTCCGACCGTAATCGGCGCATTCGTTGGTATTTCCATGAGCTTTTCGTTCCTGGCGGCAAGCCCGATCATGGGGGCGCTGCTGATGTTTGGCGCGATGATGGGGATGATGTTTGCTGTTAGCGCGCTGCGCAACAGCGTGTGGGGCATCGTTGCCTTGCTGGGTTTTACGTTCGTGGCGGGCGTGCTGCTTGGTCCGATCCTGCAAGTTGCCCTGCATTTTTCCAACGGCGCCCAACTGGTGGGCATGGCCGCAGGCGGCACCGGCATCATCTTTTTCTCGCTGGCGACCATTGCTACCGTAACGAAGAAAGATTTCAGCTTCATGGGCAAATTCCTGTTCATCGGCCTGATTCTGTTGATTGTCGCTTCGCTGGCCAATCTGTTCTTCCAGATACCGGCCATGTCGCTGACCATTTCGTCGATCGCCGTGCTGATTTTCTCCGCCTTCATCCTGTATGACGTCAGCCGGATTGTGCATGGCGGCGAGACTAATTACGTGATGGCGACGCTGGGTCTGTTCATGAGCATTTACAATCTGTTTCTCAGCCTGTTGCAACTGCTGATGGCATTCAGCGGCGAACGCGAATAACCGCTCTTTGCATCACAGGAAAAAAGCGGCCGGTTGGCCGCTTTTTTTGTCACGGAAAATCAGGTTTTCGGCTTGTATTGCTCAGGGCGCAAGTGCGGTGCAAGCAATTCATCTGCTGTATCTGCGTCCACACGACTGGCTGCCCCATTTTCCAGGGGTTGCTCGAAATCGTTCCAGCCGCGCACGCCGGTACTGAGCGAGACCACGTTGGCAAAGCCCATCTTCAGCATCACGTCTGTCGCCAGCGCCGAACGCTTGCCGGAGCGGCAGATGATTACGATTTCGCGTTCACGCCCGGCGGCCAGTTCGGGCACGGTCTCGTCATAATCCCACTCGCAGGATTGCTCCAGCACGCCGCGCGGCACGTTGATGGAGCCGGGGATACGCAGCGTGTCGAATTCGGCAGGCTCGCGCACATCGAGCAGCAGCGGCCTGTTGCCCGCAGACAGCCGCCGGCTCAAGTCCCACGGCATGATCTCCTTTACGCGGGCGAGCGCTTCGGCAACGAGGTCGCCATAACGTTTCATATCTTCCTCCTTATGCTCTGTCGAACATCGCGATAGACTCTACATGCGAGGTCTGCGGGAACATGTTCATCACCCCTGCTGCTTTCAGCGTGTAGCCGTGAGCTTGCACCAGCACCTCAGCATCGCGTGCCAACGTGGCCGGATTGCAACTTACATAAACAATGCGTTTGGGTGCAATCTCCGGGGTGATGGCTTTCACCAGTTCCGCCGCACCGTCGCGCGGCGGGTCGATCAGCCATTTATCGAAATGCCCTATCGCAGCGAGGCCACCTTCGTCTATCTCGAACAGGTTCATCGCCCGGAATTCGGTGTTACCCGATAGTCCGTTATGTGCGGCGTTCTGTGCGGCGCGCTTCACCAGCGCGGCGCTACCTTCGATGCCCAACACTTGCGCACCACTTCTTGCAATGGGCAACGTGAAGTTGCCCAGCCCGCAGAAAAAATCGACGATGCGTTCGCCCGGCTGCGGGTCAAGCAGGCGGATGGCGCGATGCACCATGACGCGATTGAGTGTGTTGTTTACCTGGGTGAATTCGGTCGGCGCGAACGGCATTTCGATGCCGAATTCCGGCAGCGTGTAGGTGAGCGGTGGCGCATTCAGCGGATGGAACGGCACGACCGTTTCCGGCCCTTTGGTTTGCAGCCAGAACTGGATGTCATGCGCATCGGCGAAAGTGCGCAGCGCCGTCTCGTCGCTTGCGGTGAGCGGCTCCATGATGCGCAACACCAGCACCTCCACCTTGTCGCCGCAGGCCAATTCGATTTGTGGCAAGCGTTCGCGGATGGAAAGGCCGCCAATCAACTGCGCCAGCAGCGGGATCAATCCGGAAATTTTGGGCGGCAGGATTTCGCAGCGCGACATGTCCGCCACAAAACTGCTGCGCTTCTCGTGGAAGCCGACCAGCGTCCTGCTCTTCTTCAGCACATGGCGCACCGACAGCCGCGCACGCTGACGGTAGCCCCATGGCAGGCCGTGAATCGGTGGCAGAATGGTTTCCGGTTTGACCTTGCCGATGCGCGCCAGATTGTCTTCGAGGACGCGCTGCTTGGCGGCGACTTGCGCGCGTGGCTCCAGGTGCTGCATCGAGCAGCCGCCGCATACGCCGAAATGGATGCATTTTGGCTCGACGCGCATGGACGATGGCCTGAGAATCTCTGACACCTGCGCGATTTCGAAGCTGGGCTTCCTGCGGTAGGAGGAGTAGGTCACGTGCTCGCCGGGCAATGCGCCCTCGATGAAAATCACCTTGCCGTCGGCATGCGCGATGCCGCGACCTTCCTGATCGAGGGATTCAACGATTACTGTATTCATTCAATATCCCACATCCTAACCACGAAGAACATGAAGACCACGAAGATCCTTCGTGCACTCCGCGCCCTTCGTGGTGATATGTTTGTTCGGGTTTATACCGTTTTATTGTCGTGCCACTGCGCCAGGAATTCCTTCCAGTGCGCTCCTTCGGATTTGGCGAGCGTGCTGCGTACCAGTTCGCATTCCCGCTTGTAGCGCGCATGGGTAAAGATGCCGCGCATCAACTGGAAGCGCGCGAATACCAGATAGGTATTCACCACGTCAGTCTCGCAGTAGTTGCGAATTTCATTTAACTTGCCTTTCTGATACGCATCCCACACCTTGCTGCCATCCATGCCCTGCTTGCCGGGGAAACCGATGAGTTTCGCCAATTCATCCAGCGGCGCATTGGCGCGCCCGGTGTACATGGCCAGCAGGTCCATCAGGTCGAGGTGGCGCGAGTGGTAACGGCTGATGTAGTTGTTCCACTTGAAATCCTTGTCATCCTCGCCCATGTCCCAGTAGCGCGGGCATTGCACGCCGTGGATCAGCCCGCGATAATGCAGCACCGGCAGGTCGAAGCCACCACCGTTCCAGCTCACCAGTTGCGGCGTGTATTTCTCGATGCCGTCGAAGAAGCGCTTGATGATGCTGGCCTCATCCTCATCCGGTTCGCCCAGTGACCACACCTTGAAATTGTCGCCTTCGCGCAGTACGCAGGAGATCGCCGCAATGCGGTGCAGATGATGGGGCAGGAAATCGCTGCCGGTCTTCTGGCGGCGCAACTGGAAGGCCATCTCCGCTACCTCTGTATCGCCAACCCGCGTATCCAGTTCATGCAACGCGCGCAGCCCGGCGATGTCGGGAATGGTTTCGATGTCGAAGACGAGGGTTGGGTTCATTTCATATCACAGGTTCGATAGGGAAGCCCTCTCCCCCAACCCCTCTCCCGCAAGCGGGAGAGGGTGGCGCGTCAGCGCCGGGTGAGGGAAATTATTTTTGCGACCAACTGCCGCCGCTTTGCACCCACCAGCCCGGCTGGGCGCGCTGTATCCAGCGCTGCGCGAAGGTGCTGCGGATTTCGGCCTGCCATTCGGGATGCCCGTTGGCGTTGGCGATTTCGGCATACAGCGCAATGCGATCCTGATTGTCGGCCGCAACCAGCGCGTTCACCGCCTGACGTTGCGCCAGCGGCACGGCGCCGGCATCGCGCACGGCAATCATGCCATCCGCTGTCAGTCCCACCGCGCCGCTGGCGTAGTGGGCGGCAAGCTGCGTATGGCGCGTCTGCATGCTCTGCTTGATGGCGTTCACGCCCGGCGTGTTGACTTCGAGGTCAACCGCAAGGGCATTCAATGCGGCAGTAAGCGCAAGTAGGGACACGAAAAATTTAATCAGTGTGTTCATTATTTATTCTCCTTCACGGCGGGTTCCACGGGTTTGTCGGCCTTCTGGGTTTGCCACACTTCATCGATGATCTTGTCTGCCGCTTTTTCGGCAGCAGCAGCGGGGAAGTAGATGTTGATGGTGACGCAGGCGCTCAAGGCGAATGCCGCAAACGGTAAAGCTGTCCAAACTTTTTTCATCATAATTCCTTTCATTTGACGATGGCCTGCACATTGTACTGAATCACGCGCTTCAGGCGCGTCATCAGTTTGCTCCACGGCATGCTGCGATTGTAGCCCATCACGGTGTTTGCCGGAATGCTGGCGGGTTCGACCAGGGCATAAGCCCCATCGTTCCCGTCATCCACCGATCCGGGTTGAAAATTATTGTTTCTCGGACGATGACGGCACATAACTTAACAGAACGTCATTCTCTTCCGGCTTCAACGGAGACTGCTCGGAATGAAACAAAATTTCTCCATCCGAGCGAAGCAACATCAACGGCAGTGCATCGGCAGATTCAATTTTAAGATAATTTTCGAAGGTATATTTTTTTGTGAAATGTGACTTTTTGAATTTCCATTTGTGATAATGCCGGCGTTCCAATTCCTCTTTGGTCGCTGTTGGCTCAAAGACGATTACCCCGCGGTTGGCAAGTTTGATACTCTTTTTCTCATGTTCCTCGGCGGCAATATGCATGGGGAGCTGGAATACCTGATTGCGCCCAAATTCGGGCGCAAATCGTGAACAAACAAAGGCGTTGTAGGCATCGTTGGCAGTCGTTGCCAGCAGAAATCCCATGTCGTTGAGTTCCAGCGATATTTCTGCGTGTTCGGAGAGGATTTCCCCATAGTGGGTGCGAATGCCGGACAGCCGAGCCTGGCTCAGGTTGTACCAGCTTGAGTCGGCGATCAGCACCGGTATGTTCATTTCCTTGAGCTGGAGGGCGAGGTCGGTGCTCCAGTTGGAAGCGCCCACAATAAGGATACCGTTCTGGCTCGCGGCAGCCAACCCCAACCGGCGCGACAGCCAACCGATGGTTGAGCCATGCAGGACGACGGTAAGCAACACGAGGGAAACGATCAGGGGCAGCAGGAGATCGGCACCATAGAAACCTTGTTCGCTCATGCTCGAGGCAAACACGCCGGCCACGGTGACCGCGACCACCCCTCGCGGTGCAATCCAGGCAAGCAGCACGCGTTCCCGCCAGTTCATGCCCAGCCCTACGGTGGACAGCAGGACGGAGACCGGCCGCACTGCGAATATGATCAGGGCGAGCAGCACTGCACTGCGCCAGTCAAGCCGGGTCAATATCTGGGGATCAAGGTTAGCCGTCAGGATGATGAAAATACCGGATACCAGCAGGATGGACACGTACTCCTTGATTCGCCTCAACTCCTCGATGCTGCGCAACTGCATGTTGCCCATGGTCATGCCCAGCAGGGTGGTTGCAAGCAGCCCCGCTTCATGTTGGGCCTGGTTGGCAAGGCCGTAGCAGAGCAGGGCTGAAGCGAGCATGGCCGGCGCTTTCAGAAACTCGGGTACATTGTCCCGGCTGAACGCTTTGCCCAGCAAGTAACCGCCGCCAACCCCCAGGCCGACCGCAACGGCGATAGCGGTTGCCAGTCCGCTCAGCACCTGGAAAACCGCAGCACCTGACTCCAGGTAATAAAAATACTCGAACACCAGTACCGCCAGCAATGCGCCGATGGGGTCGTTGATGATGCCCTCCCATTTGAGCAAGGAGGCCGGCCGCTGCTTGAGCCTTGCCTGGCGCAGCATGGGTATGATGACCGTCGGTCCCGTGATAACGATGATGGCACCTAAAAGCACTGCGACCGGCCAGGAAAGATCGCCAACGAAATGAGCGGCAAGGCTTCCCAGCAGCCAGGTGATCGCAACGCCTGCGGTACCCAGGCGGATTACACCGGGACCGGCTTCCTTGAGCTCATGAAATTTGAGGTTCATCCCCCCTTCAAACAGGATGATGGCCACCATTAGCCCGACCAGGGGATTCAGCATTGCGCCGAGTTGTTCGCCGGGGTTGATCAAGCCCAGCCAGGGACCGGCCGCAAGGCCCGCGAATGAAAGCAGAAGAATGGCGGGTAGCCGGAAGCGCCAGGCCAACCATTGCGCACCGATGCCCAGCGCGGCCACGATAATAATGAAGCCGGTCAAGTGAATCGCCGTATCAGTCATTGATATGAGCCTCATTCAATTGCATCGGGTCCCGCCGCCACGCTCGGGCGAAACTGGCGAAACTGGCGGAAGATATTGTTTTACGGCTTGTTGTCATGGTCATTTCCATTTGGCTTCGGTGCTTCTCAATGTGACTTTCCGCCTGTCATGGCCTCGAAGCCGGAGACGACGTCGAACAGTTCCTCGTCGATATCGCTCTGACGCAGACGGTGAAAGTTCCGATTCAGGTCCTCTGACAGTTCGTCGATATTTTTTTCGGCGCGTTGCATCGCGGCCAGGCGGCTGGCATTTTCGCTCGCCAGGGATTCGGCGCACGCCCTGAACAGCGAAACAAAAAGATATTCGCGAACCAAGGCCAGCAACGTTTGCACCCGGTCATTCATGACCTCGGGCAAATTGCGGGTCGGCCAGCGGATGCCAGCCAGATCATACCGCCATCGGTCGTCCAGCGGCAGCAGCCGTTGACTCACGGGAGTGTAAATCGCCCCGGACTTGGGGCGATTGTGGAACAGGTAAACCTGCGTGATCGCGCCTTTTTCACGCTGGGCTTCCATCTCGATCAGAATCTGCCCGATCAGCGGCGTAATCGCACTGATGGAATTCGGCAGGATGAAGCTTTTACCGGACAATAAGTCGGTATCCGTGAGGCGCGCCTGGATGCGCTCGCCGACCGCCCAGACGGTTTTTTTACCCGGCAGCTTTCCCAGCGTATCCACGACAAACTCCACCATCACCTCATTGAATTGTCCAACCAATCCCTGGTCCGAGCCGAACACGACCGCGCCTATCGCCCCTGTTTCTTTCCGCTCCGCTCGCGTCGTGGCAGCAGGTGTTTCAGCCTGCCGGAAACAAGCGGCCAAACCCAGTTGCACCGCCCGGTAATAATCATCCAGGGAGCGCACCGCATTCTCGTACTGCCCGATGCTGGCCGCAGCCATGGCCTTCATCGTGCGCACCACGGAGTCCAGATCTCCGGCGCTGGCGATCTTGCGGCGCAGGCTGGCGGCGGTTTCACTCATGACATTTTCTCGCCTTCCGTCTCAGGATTTGGCTTGGTGTCCGATGGAACATCCGGCTTGGATTCACCGCCAGGCTTGGCTTTGGGCTCGGACTTCAACTTGCTTGTTGTCTCTGGCTCGGGTTGGAATGGCACGAGCGCCTGGCGGGCGATTGCTATGATCGTTTTTCTATCCTCATCACTCAACTTGTCGGCAGTATCGAATCTCGCGCACACCTCGGCCGGAATCTCTGTCGCCGCCTCGCGCACGGCGAGCTCGGCATCGCTCATCCGGTCCAGTGACACGCTGTCAAAAAGTTCGG
>JANLID010000294.1 GCA_024654105.1 Gallionella sp.
CCAAACGCAAGAAACAGCGCGAGTACTCGGCATCAGCAAGAATCAGGTGATCGCTGTCTCCGCGCAGAAAGGCTTGCTCGGCAAGATTAAGTCGGATTATGCGCTGATCGAGCGTAGCGGCTTGCCGGCGTTGGAAACAAAATTATCGGGCGATATCATCCCGGCACGTCAGGAATTGCTGCGCGAACGCGTGATTCACGATATCGGCTCCATGGTCGAAACCACCAGCGCGATGATCGATGCAAGGCTTAACGCCGTGGCGGAACAGATCGAAGAGTTACACGCGCTGGGTGGCGAAAACCGCGACGCCATCCAGAACCTGGTCACGCGGTTGCGCGATGAAAAGCAGGCCTATGACCAGACGCTGGTTAGTTTTCAGAATATGCGCGCGGTGCTTTCCGACCAGGTCAAGATTCTGCTCGATTATCTGAGCGTCGAGGCCTTTGATGGCCTGGCGGAAAAATCCCGTCAGGGAATGGCGGAGTCGTGGACCACGCCAGGTTTGCGCGAAGGGATGAAGGCCCTCTTCGACGGGACCCTCGATGCAATGGAAAAGGCCAACAAGCAGACCCAGCAGATAAGGGCCCTGGTTCAAGCCGTTTACAACAAGTTTCACAGCGAGCACGGGCTGGCCAAGATCAAGCCGGTCAACTTTTCATTGCTGCCCTACCGCAGCCAGCTGCAAAAGCTGTATGAGGAAGCCGAGAGGTTTCGCAACAGCCCGATGATGATCATCACGGAACAACACTTCGTGGTGCAGAAATTTTTCGTCACCTTGGTCGGCCAGGCGCGCGAACTGTTCAGCGAGTGCAACAGCGCCGCCCGTGCCTGGAGCAAGGCGATCATGGCGCCAATCCTGTCGCAGGTCCGCGAACACAAAATCCTGATGGATCAGCGGCTCGAAAATCTGAAACGGGTCCACGAGAATTTCGACAACCTCAGCGGCCGCATCGCCGAACTGGAATCCAATCACCAGAACCTGGAAAACCAGCAGCTGGTCATCCGCAACATGCTGCGCAAGATCAACCAACCGCTGCCGGTCGATTCCTGATTCTCATCGCTCCACGCTGTCGGGCCTGATGTTGCCACTGCGTTGACACAAAAAAAGGCCGGAAGGGTTTCCCCTTCCGGCCCGGTGCATCCGTTGATGAAACGGATTTTACTTTGCTGCCGCCGGAGCCGCAGACGCGGTGGCCGTCAGTGTCTGATCGATCGACGAGAAGATGATGCTCGGAATCAGGGTGTTCTTGGCGAACGCCATGTAACCGGAATCCCAGAAGTACAGCTGCATGCGCCACATCTCGCCATACTGCACCACCTTCACTTCCTTGCCGTCATTGATGACGAGCACTTCCATCGGCATCGCCGGAGCATGGTCCACGCCCGGATGCGGGGCGTCTTTGGCCTTGCCATCGCTGCGGAAGTCGGAGTTGATGCGGATGCACTTGTTCTCGGTGTAGTCGTTGGTGATGCCGAAGTAGACGGCGTTGGAGCCCACCGGGATCTTGCTGATCAGACGCCAGCCGGAGGAGTCGTCAACGCCCTTGTCCTGGCTCGCGCGCAGCGTGTTCTCCACGCGGGTAACGACGGCGTCAAAGTTCTCGGACTTGTCCTTGAAAACTTCGTTCTGGCTATCTTTCCAGTTACGGAATTTGGCCATCATCTTGGCGGGGCCGTCACCGTTGAACTTGTTGAGCGTCTTCTCGGTGCGAACCGGTTCAAGCTGCACGGAAACCTGTTTGCCCGGAACCTTGGCGGCGATGTCCTTGATTTCCTGGGCCGTGGCTTTCGCCGCTGCCAACAGATTGGCGTAGTTCTTTGAGCCGGAATAGAAGACCATCGCGTGGGCAGACGGGTTGCCCATGTTGATATGGA
>JANLID010000322.1 GCA_024654105.1 Gallionella sp.
CGTACATTCGGGACTCTGTTAAGTATGTTTCGCATGAATCGCACGCCAGCTCCGGCAGCAACAAGTGACGATCCGCTCGCGGCACCCATGGCTCCCGCCGCGCCGACGCGAGAGCCGGCGATGCGGATAACCAGATCAACCAAGGCGTCCTGATCCTGAAGAACCTCATTCATCCGCGTTGTATTGCTCATGGCGGCTTCTATTTCCTGCGCTCTGGTCAGAACCTTGCGCAAGAGCAGGTTGTCCCGGCGATTGAGCACGCCTTGACGTTCCATCATGTCCAGAACGCCCGGAGACTTTCCTCCTGCAACGGGCTTTGTCATGATTTCGTTGTATTTGGCGAACGAGAAATTACCGTCAGCATTGGTTGCCTGACGCGCGGCATATTCCAGCGTCGCCGCTTTCAATCCCTCCACGGCATCGCCCTTCTTCGCCATCCGAACGAGTTGGCTGTAATTTCTCTCAGGTGATTTTGATGTGATGATCTTCCCAATGGCCTCCGGTACGTTTTCAATACCGACTAACTGAGCAAAGGCGGCGCGTTTTTGAATCGCCTCTCTTGCTACAGTGGCCATGCCTTCCATGTCCCGGAAGGTCTGTTCTGCGGTTACTGAATCCATCAGGTGGCGGCGCAACTCAGGGAAGCGGACCATGATGGCTTCGTTCTTCTCCACGAAGTCCTGCAGCCTCTTGGGATTCACCCGTCCGCCGGTTTCGGTCGTTGCGTCAGCCGCTACGCGCAGGAAGTTTTCCTGTTCGCTCAACATGGTCTGTCCACGTATGCTGGCAGCGAATTCAAGTTCGGCCTGACCACCGCTAAAACCGGCCGCCTCTGCCAGTTCCCTGAAGTTGATGTCTCCGGAAGTTCCGCCGCGCCCGAAGGCTCTTTCCAACATTAGTTCGGGGTCGATCTTGAGTGCGCCGCTGCGCTCCGACCCAAGAGCGTCTCCGGCAAATGTGCGGGTAAAGGAATCGTGTAGTTCTCTGGAAAAGGTTCTGGCAATCTCTGCGGCGGTTCCGGGTAATTGCGACAAGTCTTCTAATGCCCCCTCGGCAATGGCCGTGTACTGCCTTGCCTTGTCTGATCCGCCCGGCGTTGCTCTCGCGTCGCGCGCCAGCCGCAACATGCGCGAGCGCAGGCGCAATAGATCGCCGGCAGAAGCTGCGGGCTCTCCTTCTCCACGCATTCTGGCTACTTCTGCCTCGACGATTGGATCAACCGATTCCGACTTGAGCATGGTTTCCCTCAAGTCGTCATAAGCCCTTACCGTGCCCTCCGGACGCATCGGCGTTTTCTTGTCGATAGCCTCCCAGAGTTCGCCTTCAATCTTCCTGACTTCGTGTAGCGTTTCATCCAGAACTGCGTGAGCGCGCTTTGAGGCTAGTTGAGCGTCTGCCTTGCCAACGTTCGCCCATGCTTTAGCTGCATTTGTCCTGGCCAGATTGAGCCGTGCCGAGACGATGCCGCTGAAATACTGTTCTCGCACACGCGCAGCGGTCGCAAGCGCGGCGGGACTGCCTTCTGCGGTCAGTTTGTCTGTAATCGTCCTGAGCGCCTCAAATGAGTCCTTGACCAGCTTGTTGGCATCGCCGGCGAAGTTTTCGTTTTCCTTGGCAAGGCGCCGTTCCACAGCCAACAATGTTGGACTGCCTGTCTTCTGACCAGAAGTCAGCTTGACGCCCGGAAGCTCCGTTTCCCGCAGGCGGCGGGCGATTTCTACCGGGTCTTCGCCTGCGCCACGAATCGCGTCCTGCAAGAGCTTTGATACCTTGGCTTCACGTCCGACCTTGGTAAATCCTTTGACCATGTCCTTGATGGCCTGTGTCGTGCCACTGACGGCTTTAAGGACGACGCCGACCGGATTGAGAAAACCTCCAACGACTTCTGCCCCGAGTCTGACGCCCTGATCACCCGGAAAGTAGAGTTCGGAAATTGCAGCCCCTTGCGCTGAACCTGCCAGACTGGTTGCCTCGACCGCAGCAAACCGTGCCGGACTTTCTCTGGCCATCGTCAGAATCGGCGCGAATATGCCTTTGCCCTTGACACCGGCCTTTGCAAGCCCGATGGGCGCTCCGGCAATTGGTAAACCACCACCAAAGACTTCACCCGCCGCTGCCAATGGACGTTCTTCTGGCGGCAGGTCTTCCAGACGCTCATAAGGATTCAGGCCCAACCCACGGAAGCCGCGCTTGATCGAGGACGATCCACCGAATACCGGCCCGATGATTGGCGCTTCCTCTGCGCCGGAGAAAGGCGAAGTCGCCGGTGGCGCCCGTCTCATCTGATTGAGCACGTCTACGCCGAGATCAACTGGAGCACCCAATATCTGCGCGGTTCCGGTGACTGCACCGCGCTCGAATGCCTTGACTGGATCGCCGCTGCGGTCGAAGCCACGGCCTGTTTTCAGGATGCGAACGATCTCTGAATCAGGCACACCAGCTTCTTGAGCGGCCTTTACATCGTAGACCTTGGTTTTACCGATACGGGTTTCAGCGCCGCGCGGTAGTTCGCCTTCTTCTGCTGTCCCTATCTTGTAGAGAGGCTCTCTCTTGACAATTTGTTCGACGATCTCGGCTTCTGGAACACCGGCCTTCTGGGCCGCTTCGATGTCGTATCTGGCCATCAATTCACCCAGAAATCTTCCGCCTTGGCCTTCTTGAATTTCTTGTCGAAGGCGCCGACAACAACTTCATATTCCTTCGCCAGTTGCGACAGTTGTGCCCGGTTCTTGGTGTAGTCTGATACCGCTTCAGGACGTAGTGCTCTGGACGACAAACTGCGGTCAATGGTTTCTACTTCCTGCAAAATCATGCGGCGCGTGCTCTCCATGCGCTCACGCGACAAGCGATCACCCTTGAAGAACTGCAGCGGCTTTTGCGTGACTTCGTCCAGCAACTTCGAAGTAAATACGGACGGTCTCCACGACCCTGCTTCCTGCATGACAGAAAGCGTATTTATTCTCAGATTTTCCATCGCGTTCGCGGCCTTGGCGGTATCCTTGAACGGAATATCCTTGCCGAAGAAATCCGCTACCACATTGCCAACATTTTTCAGTACAGAAGCCGGTCCTGTCGCCTCTCCCGGTTTGATGTCTGTGGGCGTTGCCGTGCTTCCAACGGGGGCTTGATCGGTTTGCGCAGAGAACTCTGCAATGAGTTTTTTGCTGGCAACGTCGATGATTCTGGTCGCGCCGCTTTGCGGATCGGTGGCGGTTATTCTCCGGCCGGAAGCAACGCTTTCCGCTATCTGTTGCGCCTCGTCTTCCGTAAAACCTTCCCGGACCAGTGTTTTTGCCATCATCGCCGCCTGCGCAGCCCGTCCCTTGTCGGTAGTCTGAAGATCGTTTGCCTGCTTGATTGCAGCGTCGGCTAGATCATCACGACCCTTGGAGCGGAAGAATTCAGCACGCCTTCTATGCCACTCAGGATCGTTCTCGATGCTCGCCCTTTGATCCTCTACGACTGTTGGAGGCTTGGCGCCGGTATCCTGTTCGATCTGGGCTTTTTCTTCATCGCTCAGACTTTCCCAGTAAATATCCTCTATCGGATCGCCGCCAGTAGCTCGCTCTACAACACCCAGCTTCTTGTTCGCAAATGCAGCGGCCTGCTTGGTTATTGCGACATCCGCAGACTGCTCTACGCCTTTCTTGACAATGTCAACTTCATCCTTCGGCGGCACAATTCCCAAGGCACCGTAGAAAGCATCTCCGTTTCTGGAAACAATCTGCAGCTCCTCGTCGCTGAACGTGGTGGCGGCGGCCTCCGGTTTGTTTTCCTTGATCCACTCATTCACAGCAAGGAATTCAGAGGCGGTTACACGCTCGTCGGCATTGATCCTGTCCACCAGTTGCGGTGGCACGAGTTGCTGCCAGCCCATCAGGATCGTCTGCCCTTTTTTGTGCAGCGTCGGTAATACAGACGAATCAATTTCCGCGTTGATGGTCTTGATAGCGTCAGGCGAGGACAGGAGTTTCAAAGCGGCTTCACCGCTCGGGTCCAGTTCCAGCGTTCTCGCAATCGTTGGGCTGCGGTCCTTGTACTTCGCAAGAACGGCTGCCATGTCTGGTTGATCGGCAAGCGACTCATAGGTCGCGCCCAAACCCGGTCTCAGGGAGTCGAGTTGTTCGGCGTACTGGGTGATGAACTGCTTGCGCGCTGATCCTCTGAGCTTGGAGACCATCTTGACGCCGTCTTCCAACGCCTCCGTGTGAACCTTGAATTCCTGCAGCCTTGCGAGACGGTCTTCCTGCTGCTGCTGTATACGGGCATTCAAAGGAGACGGACGACCAGTAACACCTGCCCCGAATTCTCCTATTGCACTGAAAAACTTCTCCGCGCCGCCCATTTGAGAGATGGCCTGCTTGCGCAGATCGTGTTGTCTTGGGGCGGGCCGTTGTTGCACGGGTGGTCCGGCAACACCAGCGTCCGCTGTGCCGCCAGACGTGGAAAACGGCGTCGCCGGGCTGGAATACAGTTCGTCTTGAAAAAGTTGGGCCATTTTTACTATCGCACCTGGCTGTAATCGACAACGTCATAACCGCTGGAGTGTTTGCGCACCGCTGCAGGAATGACTTTCTTGACTTCATCTGCCATCACGCCGATACGTAGCGGCGCGATTGGGGATTCGCCCTTGTACTTGTAGAGATGCAACCCAATACCCTCTTTGGTTTCAGTAACCTTGCCGTAGTCATCTTTTAGCCTACGGTCGGAAAACGCCGCGAGGGCGCCTATGCCAGTCGCGAGAGCCCCTATCTCTGCCAAGCCAGCGCCCTGCTTGGTCGTGCTTCCCTGATTCCTGAAATTAATCGCGTTCGGCCCAATGCTCGCCAGTCCGATGCCTCCTTGTTGGGTTGCTCCGGTTAATGCAAGTCGATTGGCAAAGGCCTGTTGTCTAAGTTGCTGTTGGAATTGCTGTGCCGAGTTGGCTACGTTCTGCTGATTTAGGTTGATTCCTGATTGCACCTGCTGAGCGGCCAAGGGGAAGTTCAATCGCGCCTGTGCTTCCCCAGCACGAAGATTGCGGATCAGGCTGCCCTTCTGTATTTCTCCCTCTCTGGCAAGTAATGCTGCCTCTCCGGAAATTGGAGAATCAGAAAGCCTTAATCCCCTGGCATTCGCCAGTTCGTCGGCAATCAGCCCGATGCCGCGTCCGGTTGAAGCATCTATGTCGGCGGTGCCAGCCAGAATCCCTGCATCGGCAGCCTCTTTGATCAGTTGCAACTGTTCCGGCGATGCCGCCCCACCACGCCTTAATTCGTCCAGTTGAAGCTGAAGTAACTCGTCCTGAATAGGTCCGAGACGTTGTGTACGTTCAAACTCGGCCTTGAAAGCCTCGGCTTGCTGCTCTGGAGTAACAGCAGCATCCAATGCGGCATTCAGCGTTCTGGTGCGTTCCAGATCAGCCGTGGACGCCTCCAGTAACTGTTGTTGAAATGGTGCGAGCTGATCAATCTGCTCTAGTTGTTTGCGCGTCAGTTCGGCATTGAGCCTTTGAAGCTCCGTTTCAGCAGCGGTCGGCGGCGGAACGTTGGTGGTGGATTTGGTGCCCATTTATAGTCTCTTCATATGAATAGTTCCGGACGCAACCTTGCGCGTGCCGTGCTTTTCCAGAACATCGGAGAACTTTTTTGTTGATTCGTCCACGTAGCAAAACAGCGCCTCTGCCCCAGAAGTAGCAAGCGTGGCCCACG
>JANLID010000324.1 GCA_024654105.1 Gallionella sp.
GTGACATGGATGTCATGGGGGGGCGACATCCATGTCGCGAAAGGGTGACATCCACGTCGCGAAAGGGTGACACAGCTATGTCGCCCAATACATCAAGAACCGTTATTAACCATCATCGAAACAAGTCGGTTGATAAGAATGCGAGAGAACCGTTGACGCAGGCTGGCAACCTCGCGCTCATGGAACTGAAGCGCCTCTCCGGCAAAGGCGGTGAGAGATGAACTGCCCAGAGTGCGGACGAATCGCAACACCTCGCCTTATTGCCTGCCTTTGCGGCCATAGGCTCGCATGGCCCGCCAGGTCTACAGGAGAACGCAAACCGCCAGCCCCAGCAGCGATCACGCGACGCCTGAACGATCTGGGCCTTGCGAAGCAGACCGACGAGACACCTCAGCAATTTGCAGATCGTTGCCGCCGGTTGGTGCTCGATAAGTTTGTAAATTCACGAAGCAACAGAGCCACATGACTGAGCGTGCGCAAAAATTCTGTAGCTGCGGACAGGCAAGGCCTTGCCATCGATTGCGGGTCCTTCCTGTGACTTTCATTGCGAGCAATTCGAAGCCCGTTTTTTTCTTAGGCGTCTGATTTTAAAGTGAAGTTCGTTCATACATAGGAGGCTGCATGGATAGTAATATCGTTACCACCACCGAAATTAGCCTGTTTTTCGGTGTTTCCGAGCGGATCGTCCAGAAATGGGTCCAGCTCGGCTGCCCGGTTCTAATTCGCGGCGGTGCCGGGCGAGGTGACGCAACAAAGCTCGATTCGGTGGCCGTGGTTCGCTGGGTGATTGATCGTCGCATCGCGCGGGCCACGCGAGACAGGCCGGACGCCGCGCTCAAGCGCATCCAGGCACAGCTCGCCGAGTTGGACCTCTGCGAGCGGCAGAACAAGCTGATTGCGGTCGCGGATGTCGAGCCGGTGTGGGCGGCGGCGATCCTGGCGGCGCGGGCCGAGCTGCTCGGGCTCGGTGCGCGGCTCAAGTCCCTATTGGATTCGCGCTATGGCATCAATGTCGATCAGCAGATGATCGACGACATAGTGTTTAGCGCGCTGCAGAAGCTGAGCGAGAGCGCGCCGGCGGATCCGGAGAATGAGGGCGATGGCGGGGCGGAAGAAGCACACGAGGCCGATCTGTTTGAATCTGATGGCCTAACCGAAAGTGACGATTACGCTGAACCCCCGATCGTGGATGGCTGACCCAGCCAACAACAACCCCGTGGGCATGCTGGGCGAAATCATCGCTACAGTGCGAAAACACGCGTCCGAGCCAGCGCGCACTTGGTTCACCGCAGGCGGAAAGAATTTTTTCCGCACCGGCGCACGGCTCGATGAATGCCTTGGCCTCGCCGCCAGGCCTACGGAGCGCACGCCTCTGAACGTTGTCCGGTATCAGGAGCGGAATCGCATGCTGCGTGCCGCTCTAGCACTTTGCGGAAACGATGCCAAGGCCCTACTTGGTGAGATCAACCAGTTTGAAGTTGTGAACTGGCCGCTGCTGCAGCCCATGAACAAACCGCCGCGCGGGGCTAGCCAGATCCAGAAAAAACTTTTCACCGTGTTCAAAATCGGTTTGCCAGTCCCAAGAACGGCGCGCCGGATAGAGCAAATCGCTTCACGAAACGAGTGACGCCATGTTGTGACCGAGGGCATGTTTGGTCATCATTCGGGCGACGAACATGGAGAATCGAAAATGAAGCATGTTGATTTTACCGCCCTGGAAGTGGACGTCAAAGCGAAGTGGTCCCAAGATGCCGATTTGCGCGCCGAGTTCATGAGCGACTACAGCTTGTACTTCGCATACCGCAAGGCCGAAGCACGTGGTGGCGCGCGTCACACAACGAGGCGCGTCACAACCCCCGCACTCAATCACCAGGCAGCTTCTGCCGAGACAACCCGGACGCTGGCTCGCACGGATGGGGATCAGGTTGACCAGGAAGCGCGGCAGGCGTGGGACAACGATCCGAAAGTACGCGCAGAATTCTTGTCAGCCGAAAATTATGCGGCCTTTTTGAAAGCCGAGCGCGCCGGCCGGATCAGGATCCTTGGCGCACCGCGACAACGCCAGGCGGCTTCTGCCGAGGTAGCCCGGGCGCCGGCGCCAACGCTGCAGGTGACAGCGCCAATCACTGAACGCACGAAGCTGGCGCCGCCCCAGCCGGATAAAAAAGAAAAAGGGATAGCGGTTGCCTTGGCGAACTTTGCGCTCTCGGCGCCGGAAACTTTCGCCGCGCTGATTGCCGAAGATCGCAATCCCGCCGCGCCGGCACCCACGGGAAAGTTGGACGCCGGCCTCGTGGCTCTTGATGATGATATGACGCTGGCGGAGTTCAAGCTGGCGTATCCAGATGTTACTGCGGCGGTGGTCGCTGCAGACCGTA
>JANLID010000331.1 GCA_024654105.1 Gallionella sp.
ATGGTCGACGCTAAGGCAAAGTTAATTGCTTTGCGTACCCTATGCGCCTGATTTAATTGCACCACATTCCGACGGAGAATCGCCCATGAAAAATGCGGCTCAAATTCTTAAGTCAAAACCCGAACAGACCGTCCACAGCGTCACACCCTCGACGTCGGTGTTCGACGCAGTCAAGCTGATGGCGGAGAAGAACATCGGCGCGCTCCTGGTGATGGAGGACGCGAGGATTGTCGGCATCATCACCGAACGTGACTATGCGCGAAAAATTGTCCTCATGGGCCGATCATCGAAAGAAACGCCGGTCCACGACATCATGACATCCCCGGTCATGTACGTGCACCCGAACCAGACCAACGAGGAATGCATGGCGCTGATGACCGGCAACCGGTTGCGTCACTTGCCTGTCATGGATGGCGATAAGCTGCTCGGCCTTATCTCCATCGGTGACCTGGTGAAAGACATCATTTCCGAGCAGAAATTCATCATCCAGCAACTCGAGAAATACATTGCGGGTGACCGAAGCTAGGTGCATAGACTTCTTCGCCGGTGTCTGGCGCAACAACCTCAGCGGCATCAAGTACGATGTCTTGCAGATTCAGAGTCATTGCCTCCCGGTGACGGGCACTTACGTCGCGGAATACCTGGGCGGATGGTTCTCGAGCAAATATACGAGCACTCATGTGGATATTCGCCTCTGTATGTCTCGACGCAAACATCAGTTACCGGGCGCTCAATTACCGAGCCCATACGGCGGCAAGGTGGTCAACCGGGGGTCCTCGACATGGCCTCCGGTCGTAAAGTGATAGAGGGACTGAAACGTCGCGTCGTTAAATCCAAGCACCTGATGGACCGGGTCATCGAAGAAGCAACCGATTCCCGTCGCACGGACACCGCTCGCCTCTGCCTCCAAGTAAAGCACTTGCCCGATCACCCCGGCCTCCCAAAAGAGTCTTCGGTAAAACCAGGGCCCGTACCGCCGCAGGCTTGGTTCGAATTCCGCGATCATTCCCAAGGAAAACGCACTATCGCCGGCGATTTCCTGGCCGCAACTGACCTGGGTCGCCAATTGCCGCGCATCGCCCTCTTCTAGCAGAAACAACGGCAAATTTTCCGGACAGCCAGGCGGCAGGGCCCAGGCGAATTGTCGGTGCATCGCCCGCCTGAGTGAGTCCACCTTCGCCGGATCACGAACCAGCATATACAAACCCGGAGCAACGCCATTCACCCGATGGACGAACAGGACGAGGTGAACCGCAGGTGCCCAGGGCAGGACGTCCCAAGGCACCGGACGTCGGCAGAGTTCACGATCCACCCGTGGCATGATGCGGGCCAGCATCGTAACGAAGGTGCCGACTGAAATCGAGGTCTTGCCGTCGAACGCAAGCGCGCTCCGACGCTGGCGGATCACCTGTCCGGCCCTTGGCTGCCCGACGTAGATGCCCGGCGCATCGGTGCTCGGGTTGGTCAGGGTCTCCGCTGAAGAATCGTCTTGATTCAATTCTACAAATCTCTGTTCAGTACTCGACTTCCACGATGCGGCTTCCACTTGGTCGAGGATCTGCCACTTCACCGGATCGTCGCGACTCAGCCGGTTGGCCTTGCCGTGCCAGATTCGCCGCGTGGAGTCGCGAACAGCATCCGTCGAAAGAAACAGGGGCAAGGAAATCGTCTTCCCGGCAGAACGATCGGCTTTTTGATCGGCAGGCCAGACGACGGCGAGGCAATCTGGATGCTCCCGCTCTGCTCCTTCGAAATCCTCGGATCGATCTGCACCCAACAAGGCGGCCAGCGTGTCGTCCGCCAGGCCGTCCAACAGCAGCGTGCGCCAGCCCAGGGTCTGCGCCGCAATGCGCGCACTGCCGATCGCGTGCCCCACGTCGTGCTGGCAGTAGCGAAAGGCTCGCTCTCCGTATTTCCAGGTCTCCCGCCAGTTCACCGAGGTAAAGCCGACAAAGAAGGCGTTTGGGGGGAATCCTTGCAGGAGGGAATCGAAGCTTTCCACCGGCATCTCTGCCCGCAGCTCCAGCGCATGCTCCATGGCCGCGTAGTGATAAAGACCTGGGGCTGGCGAAAGGCCCGGTACGTTGCCGATGAGCAAATAACCTTCCGTGGGATGCAGGTTGCCGCTCGAGGGGTTGGTTCGAAGAGCCCAGCGCACTTCGCCGGCCTGCTTCCAAGCGGAAATCGCCAGCGAAAATTCGAGAAAACGCGAAAGGGCGCGGAGTGTGACCGGAGCGCTCGCGATCGCTCCAGGGCGATACATGTCTTCATAGAAAGGCGAGAGCGGAGCGTCGTCAGGTCCCAGGACCGG
>JANLID010000333.1 GCA_024654105.1 Gallionella sp.
GATAAATTTTCCCCCTGTTGTATCTGCCCTGTTTCGGCTCAAGGTGTAAATGAATTGTCATTGGTTTTTTCTGGAGTACGCAACCGATGGATACCTGAATTCTGCTTGAGTAGTTTTTGCTGAGCTTGGTTTGTGTTTCACTGGGCGCGATTAATTCGATGAGACATAAAAATAAAAAGGTTCTTTGTTTTAAAGTGTTTGATCAAGCAGTTGAATTATTTTTATTTTGTTAAATTTAAGGAGAAAATCGTGATAAAAAGATTCAAAGCTATACTGGCGGCATTTGCCGTTTTGATGGTTATGCACAGTGCTTACGGTGATGAGGCAACAGCGCCGGTGTCAGCGCTGTCGGCTGAGGATTTCTCAAAGGCAAAGGCATTGTTTTTTAACCGATGTGCAGGATGTCACGGAACAACAAGAAAAGGCGCTACAGGACCTAACATTACTGATGAAAACCTGAAGAAGAAGGGCTACACCGCAGAAGTAGCCGAGGCATTCATCACTAATGGAACGCCCGGCGGCATGCCGTCTTTTGGCGGTGATTTTTCGGAAGCGGATATAGACATTCTCGCAAACTTTCTCATGCAGCCACCTCCCATCCCGCCAGAGATGTCATTGGAAGAAATGACAGATAGCTGGAAGCTTATAATCCCGGAGGCTCAAAGACCCAAGAAGCCGGAACACACCAAAAATTGGAAAAACTTTTTCGGCATTGTTTTGAGGGATGCCGGCAAGGTGGCCATACTTGATGGAGATACCAAGGAGGTTGTCAATATTGTGGATACAGGCTTTGCGGTTCATATTCTGCGATCTTCCGCGTCGGGCAGGTATTTCTATTCGATAGGAAGAGACGGCAAGGCAACCATGATCGACCTCTGGATGGCAAAACCTGACAAAGTGGCAGAAGTAAAGACATGCCAGGAAGCGCGAAGCATAGACTCCAGCAAGTACAAGGGCAAGAAGGGGAATTTTGAGGATAAGCTCGCCATAATCGGATGCTATTGGCCACCTCATTTTGTCATCATTGATGGCCAGACGCTGGAACCCAAGAAGGTCGTAAGCACCAGGGCTTACGCATACGATTCGGGCGAGTATCTCAATGAGTCGAGGGTGGCGGCTATTATTGCAGCGCATAAAGAACCTGAATGGTTTATCAATCTCAAGGAGGCAGGATTCATCTGGGCTATTGATTATTCGGACATGAAGAACCTGCAGGTCACGATGATTGAAACAGAGAGATACATGCATGACGGCGGCTGGGATGCGACCCATAGGTACATCCAGATGGCAGCCAACATGAAGAACAAGATGGTGGTAGTGGACAGCGAGACGAAAAAACAGATTGCCCAGGTTGAAACAGGCCAGAAGCCTCACCCTGGCAGGGGAGCAAACTGGGTAGACCCTGAATTCGGCCCGGTTACAGCCACTCCGCATTTGGGGGAGGCGACAATGGTTGCATGGGGCAGCGATCCGAAGTGGCATCCAAAAAATGCGTGGAAGGTTGTAAGGAAGTTTGCGACCCTTGGCGGTGGCGGGTTGTTTGTCAAGACTCATCCAAAGGCCTCGCATATATGGGTTGACCATACCCTGAATCCCGATGACAAGATCAAGAGGAGCATTTGTGCCTATGAAAAAGCCAAACCAACCGCGAAGGGGAAATGTTGGGAAGTGGCGGATCACGGCAGGGTTACTCATTTTGAATACAACCAGGCTGGTACGGAGGTATGGGTTGCTGTATGGGATCAGGTTGGCGAGCTGGTTATCTACGACGACAAGACCCTGAAGGAAATCAAGAGGATCAAAGCAGATTGGCTCAGGACACCCACAGGCCACTTCAATGTCTATAACACCATGACCGATACATATTAATAGTTCATAACGCCTGCAAAGGGGTTTACCCCCCTTTGTAGGAAATTTTGATTATTCATTAATTTAAGGAGTCAACATGAAAAAGATATTTTGTGCGGCATTAACTGCAATAATGGTTTTGGCGGTTACGGCTGTTCCAAGTTTTGCGGCGGAATATACGCCGTACTGGAGTAAGTGGACAAAGACCATTTCACTGGATATGTTCCCCGATTGCGGCGTGAATGTCCTTGGCGCAGGCGGGGATGACATACTCCAGGAAACCGTGGATACCTACTGCGGGGTAAAACCGGGCGGGTATATCGGTTATGTCAATCCAAAAGTGATGGATATATACAAGAAGAAAGGCAAAAAATATCCCGACGGCAAGCTCTCTGTTCTTGTCTTTAAAAAGATTGGCGCTACATTTACAACAGACATCGTAAACGGGCAGCCGGTTTACGATGTCGTTGCGATTGCAGACGGCAAGTCAATTGCTTCAAAAGATAAAGGCCATCCATTAAACCCGGAGACCTGCGCAACGTGCCATTTAACTTCGCAAAAGGGTGTATGCGCAAAACATGGCTTTGTCTGCGGCAACAGGATGTAATTTGGTTTGAAATATCGTTTATAAAGGCGGCCAAGGGGTTTTTGCAAAACCTCTTGGCCGTTTGCTATCCTGCATCAATATTTTAAAACACCTTTTTTCGTATTTGCTGTATCGGCATTTTATTGAGCCATACATTTTTCTCCTGCCTGGCTTGGGCAGATTCTCCTTCCCTGCAGCGTCAGGTTGCTCACCAATAAAACCATAGAAAAATCTTAATGAAAATTCAGTTGAACAAAGGACTCATATTACTTGCACTGCTTTGTATTTATGGCCCTGTTACGGCGGCGGACATAGCGGAGAGCGATGAGGTGGTGGAACTGGGCGAGGTGGTAGTGACGGCAACCAGAACGAAAGCTTCGCTTTCCGATGTGCCTGCCGCCGTAACGGTAGTCAATTCCAAAAGTATTGAAACAAAAAATGCCTCGCGGCTCGGCGATGTGCTGGATCAAGTGCCCAGCCTCTATTTGCGCGGTGGCGCGCTCGGCCAATCGCAGGGCACCATAGGGACGAGCGGCATGTCGCTACGCGGAATCGATCAAACCAAAACACTCATTCTGCTTGACGGACAGCCTATCCAGGATGCCAGTTCCGGGAAAGTGAATTGGCGGGTGCCGTTTGTCGAAGACATCGCCCGTGTTGAAGTCGTGCCCGGTGCATTTTCTTCGCTGTATGGCAGCAATGCAATCGGCGGCGTGGTCAACATCATTACCAAACAACCGGACAAGCGCGAGTTCACTGCCAAAATAAAGAAAGGCTGGAGCGATGCCAGCGGCGAGGATGCCAGTATTTACTTTCGCGACAAGCTGGATAACGGCTTGGGGTTCGTTGGCGGACTCGGCTATCAAAACCGCAGCAGTTATGTGAACGATTTTGTCGTCAAGGCTTCGACAACATGCCCACCACCTCCCGCTCCATGCACTCCTGGTATCCCTGTCACAGGTGCGCAGGCAATCACCAACAGAGAGGGCGTTCCGACTTATCTGGTGGGGGACTTGGGAGCCGTGCCGTGGAATGCGACCAATGCAATTGCCAAATTGTTTTATGACTTGAATGCGCGCGATAAAATTTACGCTGGTATCAATTATCAGGAAACCAAACAGGGATATACACAATTCAACTCTTATCTCAGAAGTACCGCTACCGGTGCACCCGTTTCGAGCGGGACGCTCGACATCAACGGGCAGCGGGTATCCCTGACAAATTACGACTTCACCCTTTTTTCGTTCTTGCCGCTACATGAGGCTGCGACCCGGTATTTTGTCGGTTATGACGGCACCGTCGGCAATGATTATTTGTTGAAAGTTGACCTTGCAAAAATTGAACGCGCATACAGATTTACGCTGGCAAGTCCCACCGCCATCTGGGGCAGTGGCGCTGGTACGCTGTCGGATACGCCGAACGCCGGCCTCGATGGCACAGTCCAGTTGACACTTCCGGTCGGCTCCCGGCATATTCTAGTGACCGGCCTGGCGCTGCATAAAGACTCGGTGAATCAGCAAATTTACGCGCTTTCCAACTGGCGCGATCCGGCTTACCGAACCGTTGTGAACGGCGGATATCACGGCAATTCGACAACAGCTTCCGTTTTTGCGCAGGATGAGTTCGGCGCAACGGATGCACTGAAGATTTATCTGGGCGGGCGATGGGATGAGTGGCAAACCAAAGGCGATAACTTTTCTATTGTTGCGCCGGTCGGTGCTACGCTTTATCCGGCGCGCAGCGTCTCTGCGTTCAGCCCCAAGGTGTCTGCAGTGTACAAGCCGATGGAAACGGCAATACTGCGTGCCTCTTTCGGGAAATCTTTCCGCGCGCCGACCAATCAGGATATGTATACGACCTCGACCAGTAGAGGCCGGACGACGGCGGGCGATTCCAATCTTCAGCCCGAACGGGGTGCCACATGGGAGGTGGGCGGCGAATTCCGTTTCACCGAAGATACCAAGGTTACCGCCACCTATTACGATACCCGGCTCAACAACCTGATTTACCTGATGCAGGTCAGTGCGACTAATTCGCTTCGCATTAACGCAGGCAAAGCGAAAGTTAACGGGATTGAATTGGGCGCTACGGTAAAACTGGCAAGATGGCTGGAACTGGATGCCAATTATGCCTATATAAACTCAAGAATGCTGGAAAACGCAGCCGATCCATTGAGTGTCGGCAAGCGCCTGACCGATTCTCCCAAGAATATAGTCGGCATCGGACTGACTGCGCAACAGGGAGTATGGTCTGGTACGCTGAATGCGCGCTACGTGAGCCATATTTTCTGGAATGCGCAAAATACCGATATAGTGGAAGGTGTGCCGGGCAGTTATGACGCGCACACCATGGTGAACGCCAAGCTTGGATATACGTTCTCCAAGACGGTGAAAGGAACGGTTGCCGTCAATAATCTGCTGAACAAAAAGGCCTACTCGTACTTCTTGCTACCGAGTCGTAATGTGACAGCTGAAATGGATTTCTCTTTCTGAGATTGTGTTGCGCATCATGAGTATAGTTCGTGCCATCGCAGTGCTTTGCTTGCTTGGGTTGCCGGAGATATAGTCAAATCTGGTGTATGGCCGGTCTTTAGCATGATGCGTCAGGCGGCGAGTTTCTGCTGAACCGGCAGATCGTCCTGCACCGGTTCACCGTCTTTAAAGGGAATCCCCTTCAACAACAGTTCGTTTTTATCTGCACCGCGTATTTTGCGCCAACTCTTTTCGGCTTCCTCGATAAGTTTGAATGCCAGCCCGAGGAACGTCGGGCGTGATACGCAATTGCGGGTGCGGCTTGTTCTGTGGCGCACCGTGGCGAACGTCGATTCAATCGGGTTC
>JANLID010000372.1 GCA_024654105.1 Gallionella sp.
CCACACCGAATGGCCAACCCACTTTCTTTGCTGAGTTTTTGCACACTGCCGGGCTATACGAATCCCGGGTTCAGGACTGCCCCTTTACCTACACCAACCCCAATGCGCCCACCAAGTATGATGTATTAGGAACGCTGCTCCTGTCAGTTTTATCCGGGCACAACCGTTATGCACACATCACCGCATTGCGCGCCTGGTGCAGGATGTCGTGGTCAGCTCCGGCAAGAATTCAGCGCATCCCACGCACAATCCGGCTTGACGGCATTGCTTGACGGGTTGACAGGCGGCCCGCACTGGGTAGCACTATAGGCAAACTTTGGCAGGTTGCGGTGGGCATGGGGACATGTGTTCCGGTAACTGAAGCATTCGTCGCGCTGCGGGAAATACAATTCCGGGAGTTCAAAATTCATGCTGAGCTATCGCCATGCCTTTCATGCAGGCAACCACGCCGATGTGCTGAAGCACTTTATCGAGGTGCAGTTGCTGCGCTACCTGGCGCAAAAGGACAAACCGTTCTGGTACATCGACACCCATGCCGGGGCGGGTTGCTATGCCCTGGATAGCGGCTATGCCGCGCAGAACGCGGAATATGAAAGCGGCATCGCGCGGCTGTGGCTGCGCGACGATTTGCCCGCGCCGCTGGCGGAATATGTCGAACTGGTGAAGCGCCTCAATCCGGACGGGCAGTTGAGGTTCTACCCCGGTTCGCCGCTGGTCGCGCTGGAGCTGTTGCGCGACCAGGATCGGATGCGGCTGTTCGAGCTGCATCCCAGCGACAGCGAGATATTGCGCGAGAATTTTGCCGGAAGGATTGTTGGCCATGAAGCGCAGGTGCTGATCCAGGCCGCCGACGGCTTTGGCGCGCTGAAGGCCTTGCTGCCGCCCCCGCCGCGCCGCGCGCTGGTGCTGATCGATCCGCCGTATGAGGACAAGCAGGATTACCGGCATGTGACGGCGGCGTTGCGCGAAGGGTTGCAACGCTTCGCCGGCGGCGTGTATGCGGTGTGGTATCCGCAGTTGCAGCGCGCCGAGGCGCGGCAGTTGCCGGAGCAACTCAAGCAACTGCCGGTGAAGAGCTGGCTGCATGTCGCGCTCAGCGTGCGGACCCCGAGCGAGGACGGCTTCGGCATGCGCGGCAGCGGCATGTTCATCGTCAACCCGCCGTGGATTTTGCACGGCGTGTTGCAGGAGGCGATGCCGTATCTGGCCAGAATATTGGGGCAGAATGGCGAGGGCGGATTTGTATTGGAGTTTGAAGAGAATGTCGCCGCGTGAAACAATGACACATATGCTTACATTCAATAAGGATTGCCGCCGCTGCCCGCGCCTGGCCGGGTTTCTCGATCAAGTGCGCGACGAATATCCCGGCTACTACGCCTTGCCGGTAAGCTCGTTTGGCGGGGCGGACAGCCGCTTTCTGATCGTCGGGCTGGCTCCCGGAATGCACGGCGCGAACCGCACCGGGCGACCGTTCAGCGGCGATTTCGCGGGCAACTTGCTGTATGGCACGTTGCACGAATACGGCTTTGCCAGCAGTGCGGAGCCGCTGGATGCGGCGGGAAACGCCAATCCGGCGTTGAGTTTGCAGGGCTGTCGCATCACCAATGCGGTGCGCTGCCTGCCGCCGCAGAACAAGCCGGAGCCGGGCGAGATCCGCGCCTGCAACGGCTATCTGGCAGAGGAGTTGGCGATGCTGCCGCAAGGCGCGGCGGTAATGGCGCTCGGCACGATTGCGCACCAGGCGGTGCTGATGGCATTGAACCTGCGCAAGAGCAATTTTGTCTTCGGGCACGGTGCGCGGCATGAGCTGCCGGGCGGCTTGACGCTGTTCGACAGCTACCATTGCAGCCGCTACAACACCCAAACCAAACGCCTGACTACGGCGATGTTCGATGCGGTGATCGGGGATATTGCGGCGCATCCCGCAGGGGCGCGATTCATCGCGCCCTCTTCATGTTCTGGGCGCGATGAATCGCGCCCCTGCGGGATGCGCCGCAATATCCCCGATCACCGCATCGAACATCGCCGTAGTCA
>JANLID010000366.1 GCA_024654105.1 Gallionella sp.
TTAAAGTCGTTCCCACATTCCGAAGAACACAGAAACTTCCCAAAAACCAAGCACCTACACTCGTCGGTTGTTCGTTTTGTTTTTTAAAGAGCGGCTACCGTGGCAGCGAAGAGGTGCGCATTATAGAGATGGAAAATTTCTCGTCAACACCTTTTTGAACTATTTTGATAATAATTCCAGATAGCCTGTTTATCAGCGTTATTCACTACAATGGCGCCTCATAGAAAAGGCCAAAAATGTCATTGATCACTCTAGGAATCGAATCGTCCTGCGATGAGACCGGCATCGCGCTATACCAGACTGGGCGCGGCTTGCTGGCGCACGCACTGTATACACAGGTCGCCATGCACAACGAATACGGCGGTGTCGTTCCCGAGCTCGCTTCACGCGATCACGTCCGGCGCGTCATCCCGCTGGTGCGCCAGGTCATGCGCGACGCCGATGTGCCGCTAGCCCGGATCAACGCCATTGCCTACACCCAGGGGCCGGGCTTGGGTGGCGCATTGTTGGTTGGCGCCAGCGTAGCGAACGCGCTGGCTTACACGCTCGACATTCCCGTCATTGGCATCCATCATCTGGAAGGGCATCTGCTCTCCCCCCTATTGTCCGACCCCGCACCCGAGTTTCCTTTTGTTGCCTTGCTGGTTTCGGGCGGGCACACGCAACTGATGCGCGTGGACGGCATCGGACAATACACTCTGCTCGGTGAAACCTTGGATGATGCTGCCGGAGAAGCCTTCGACAAGAGTGCGAAGCTGCTGGGCTTGGGCTATCCGGGTGGCCCCGCGCTGGCAAAACTCGCCACATCAGGTCGCACCGGACAATTCAAGCTACCGCGTCCAATGCTGCACAGCGGCGATCTGGATTTCAGTTTCAGCGGGCTAAAAACGGCGGTACTGGCGCTGGTAAAACAGCAAGCCTGTTTCCCTCACCCCAACCCTCTCCCGCAAGCGGGCGAGGGGGCAAACGAGTCGCTACGCGAATTTCAAATTTTCGAACAAACGCGGGCCAACATCGCCTGTGCCGTGCAGGAAGCCATTATTGATGTGCTAGCATTCAAAGCACGTGCCGCATTGACGCAGACAGGCTTGAGACGCCTGGTTGTAGCGGGTGGTGTGGGCGCGAACCAGTTGCTGCGCAGCCGCCTGAATGAAGACATAGGCAAGCGCGGCGGCACGGTATTTTATCCCGACCTGGAATTTTGTACCGACAACGGTGCGATGATTGCCTTCGCTGGGGCGCTGCGTCTCGCACAGCAACAAGCCAACAAAGACTACCGATTCAATGTCAAGCCGCGCTGGAATCTCACGGAAATTAGCGGACACCCTTACACGCCCTTGACCCCGTCCAGATCACCCTGATGCACAACTGTCTACGCGCAGATAACCGGGGCTGCCAGAAGGTGCGGGTTTGCGCCGCTCGCCGATGTTGACCTTGGCCGGACGGGTCTTGTCGAATGAACCGCGCCTGGCCTGATAGGCCTTGTGGCTTCGCAGGTTGTACA
>JANLID010000367.1 GCA_024654105.1 Gallionella sp.
GCCATATATTGTTTCAGCCACGGCATTGCGTGAAAGTCATCTGCTGCGCGTCGATGATGACCTGCTGGATCGAATGGTAACTTTTGATCAATTCTCGCAGCCCAACCGGATGGGAACGCCGCACACTCCCACCGGCGGCGAAGAAGAACACCCCGATGCATCAACCAGCATCGAGCGTTTGCTGAATTCAAGCATGTTCAGCGCGGACAATCTCAAGGACGGGCCGCTGGCGCATTTGCCAATGGCGAATATCAGCGCATTATTACAGCACATCGAGGCAATTGCGGTGTGGGAGGGTAATGTCATCATCCGCGAAGGCGACGATGGGGATTATTATTATTTGATCGACAGTGGCCGCGCCCAGGTGACGCGTCGCGTGGGTGGCGTGGACATGCACCTGGCCGACCTGAAGGCGGGCGACGTTTTCGGCGAGGAAGCGCTTATTTCCGGCGCCAAACGCAATGCGACGGTCACCATGAAGTCCAACGGCATGTTGCTGCGCCTCGGACGGCAGGACTTTCTGGCGTTGATGCAGGAGCCGCTGCTGCACAAATTAAGCTATGAACAAGCCATGCAGTCTGTGGCGCAAGGCGCAGTGTGGCTGGACGTGCGACACCCGCCAGAGTATCGCTATGACAAACTGCCCGGCGCAATGAATGTGCCGTTGAATGACATACGCAACGCAATCGGCGTGTTGAATCGCAACAAGAAATATATCACCTACTGCCAGAGCGGGCGGCGCAGCGCCGCTGCCGCATTTATTCTGGCGCAGGCCGGATACGACGTGCAGGTTCTGGATGGCGGCTTATGGTCGGTGCCCAGAACGGCACAACAACAGATTGGTCAGATAGGAGCACAGTGATGAGCACAGTAATGGCAAGCAATAGCGCGAATGGCAATATCGGCGAAATCAGCCTCAAACTTGAGTTCACCAAAAATCTCAATCACGTCGTCAACAAGATACATGCCACCAGCAATATCGACGAGATCATGCTGGATGTCAGCAAGGATGTCTGTACGCTGTTCAATGCCGACCGGCTGACCATCTATGTGGTGGGCGAAGACAATGCCTCGCTTATTTCCAAAGTTAAAACCGGCCTGAATTCCTTCAAGGACCTCAAACTGCCGATCGCCGAGCAGAGCGTCGCCGGCTATGCGGCAATGCACAAGAAGCTGCTCAACATCAAGGATGTTTACGACGAAAAGGAACTTGCCGGCTACAGTTCGCATTTGCGTTTTCTGCAGGAGGTAGACAAGCGCACCGGCTACCGCACCAAGCAAATGCTGGTTGCGCCGATTCTGGATGCGACAAGCGGTGATCTGGTCGGAGTCATTCAGGTCATCAACAACAAGGCTGGCGTTCCGTTTACCGCAATGGTCGAGGAAGGCGTGCAGGAGCTGGTGCAGACCATGGCCGTGGCACTGCGACAACGGCAGCAAAGCAGCGTTGTCAAAACCAAGTACGATTATCTGGTCGCCGATGCGGTTCTGTCGGCAGCAGAGTTTGAATTGGCGACCCGCACCGCCCGGCGAAAAGGGATCGACATAGAAGAAGTGCTGATAGACGAATTCCAGGTCAGCATCCCTGCATTGGGCAAGGCGTTGTCCAGCTTCTTCGGGGTTCCTTACGAGCCCCTCAAGGCGGATCGCATCAAACCCGCCGATTTGCTGAAAAATCTGAAGCGTGAATATGTCGAAAGCAGCCACTGGGTTCCAATTGAGGAAACCCAGGAAGGACTGGCGATTTTAACCACCGATCCGGAACGGACTCAGGCTTCGCGGGTAGTCAACAACATTTTTCCCAAGCACCGGCTGGCCTATAAAGTTTGCTCGCAACGCGAGTTCAAGCAGACCCTGGATTTATTCTATGGCGGAGGCAGCTCTTCTGAGTCCACCGGTGGCTTCGCCGTGGATGAATCGTCGATGGACGATTTGCTTTCAAGTCTTGGCGGAGACGAGGAGGAAATATCCACTATCAGCCAGGATGATGTCAATGCGGCAGCCGATAACGAGCTGGTCAAACTGGTCAACAAAATCATCGTTGACGCTTACCGGATGGGCGCATCGGATATCCACATCGAACCGCTGCCGGGCAAGGGCAAGACCCAGGTTCGCGTGCGCAAGGATGGTTCACTGATGAACTACATCGAAGTACCCTCCACTTATCGTAATGCGTTGGTGACGCGCCTCAAGATCATGTGCGATCTGGATATCTCCGAGAAGCGCAAACCACAGGACGGCAAGATCAAGTTCAAGAAATATGGCCCACTGGATATTGAACTGCGCGTGGCGACCATCCCCTCGCAGGGCGGCGTCGAAGACGTGGTGATGCGTATTCTCGCTTCCGGCGAGCCGTTGCCATTGGAGAAGATGGGCTTCTCGGCACGCAATAATGAGTTGATCAAGGAAACGGTGAGCAAACCTTACGGCTTGTTCTTCGTGTGCGGCCCGACCGGTTCCGGCAAGACCACCACGCTGCACTCCATCCTCAAGTACATCAACAAGCCGGACACCAAGATATGGACGGCCGAAGACCCGGTGGAAATCACCCAGAAGGGCTTGCGCCAAGTGCAGATCAACAAAAAAGCCGGGCTGGATTTCGCCACGATCATGCGCGCCTTCCTGCGTGCCGACCCGGACGTGATTATGGTCGGCGAAATGCGCGACAAGGAAACCGTGTCCATCGGTATCGAGGCCTCGCTGACCGGTCACCTGGTGTTCGCCACCCTGCACACCAACAGTGCGCCGGAGTCCATCAACCGCTTGCTGGACATGGGCATGGACCCGTTCAACTTCGCCGATGCGTTGCTTGGCATTCTCGCGCAGCGTTTGGCGAAGCGCCTGTGTGGCAACTGCAAGAAGCCGCATATCGCGACCGCCGATGAAATCAAATTGCTGCTCACCGAATACAGCGCCGAGCTGCTCAATACCGCAGCCTGGAAGAAAGACCCGGCTGCCGAGACCAAGAAGCTGCATGCCGAATGGGTCAAGTTATTTGCCGATGACAAGGGGCAATTCACATTATATGAGCCGGTCGGTTGCGACAAATGTACCGGTACCGGCTATCGTGGGCGTGTCGGCCTGCACGAACTGCTGATCGGAACCGATACGGTCAAAAAAGCGATTCAGGAGCACGCGCGCGTCGCCGAGTTGTTGGCCATCTGCCTCGAAGACGGCATGCATACCCTGAAGCAGGACGGCATGGAAAAAGTGCTGCAGGGCATCACCGACATGCATCAGATCCGCGCCGTTTGTATCAAATAACATGGATTCCGCTGACAATCTTCTGCATCGCCTCAAGGAACTCAATGAGATCGGCATCGCGCTGTCCCAGCAACGGGACATCAACAGCCTGCTTGAAACCATCCTTGATGCAGCGAAACGCATTACTCATGCCGATGCCGGCACGCTCTACCTGCATGAACCGGAACAGCAGGTGCTGCGTTTTGAAATATTGCGTAATGATTCCCTGAATATTGCGATGGGCGGCACCAGTGGCGTGCCGATCACGTTTTACCCGATTCATCTTTACGATCAGGATGGCAAGCCCATTCATTCGATGGTGGTGACTCACTCGGCGCTGAGCGGCGAAACAGTCAACATCCCAGATGCCTATGTTGCGGAAGGCTACGATTTTTCCGGCACCAAGAAATTCGACGCCAAGACCGGCTACCGCTCGCAGTCTTTTCTGGCCGTGCCGATGCGCAACCACGAAAACGAGATCATCGGTGTGCTGCAACTGATCAACGCGCAAGACCGCGAGAGCGGCGCAATCGTCCCGTTTTCAAAGGACGATCAGCAATTGCTCGAATCGCTTGCCTCGCAGGCCGCCATCGCGCTGACCAACCGCCGCCTGATCGCGCAACTGGAAGAGCTGTTCGAGTCATTTATCCGGCTCATCAATACCGCAATCGACGATAAATCGCCCTATACCGGTGGTCACTGCGCGCGCGTGCCGGTGCTGACCATGATGCTGGCGGAAGCGGTCAACCGCACTGACCGAGGGCAGCTCAAGGATTTTGTGATGTCCGATAAAGACCGGTATGAATTGAAAATGGCCGGCTTGCTGCACGATTGCGGCAAAATCACCACGCCGGTACATGTGGTGGACAAGTCAACCAAGCTGCACACCCTGTTTGACCGTATTCATCTGCTCGACACCCGCTTCGAAGTGCTCAAGCGCGATGCAGAAATCGCCATGCTACGCAAGGGTGGCGGCGAGGCGATCCGTGCCGAATACGAGGCGCGCATCCGGCAACTCGATGATGACCGCGAATTTCTGCATCACTGCAATATCGGCGGCGAAGCCATGTCCGAAGAAGCACAGCAGCGCGTGCGCCAAATTGCCTCTTACCAATGGCGAGATACTGGAGAAAAAACCAGCAATTTTGCCAGCATCCGCTCTGCGGATTGCCTGCTTAAACCATTTCTCAGTGATGACGAAATCGAAAACCTGACCATCCGGAGTGGCACGCTAACCGCGGCCGAACGCGAGATCATCAACCATCACATCGTCGTCACCATCAAGATGCTGGAATCCCTGCCGTGGCCGAGACATCTCAAAAATGTGCCCGAATATGCGGGGGGACACCACGAGCGCATGGACGGCAAAGGTTATCCGCGCGGCCTCACCCGCGACCAGATGTCGGTGCAGGCACGGGTAATGGGCATTGCCGACATCTTTGAGGCGCTTACCGCGAAAGATCGCCCCTACAAGGAAGGCAAGACCCTGACCGAATCGCTGACCATCCTCGGCAAATTCAAGGAGAACGGGCATATCGATCCCGACCTGTTCGATGTCTTCATCCGCGAAAAGGTCTATCTCGATTACGCCCGGCAGTTCCTCGCGCCCGAGCAGATCGACGAGGTGGATTTGAGCAAGATTCCGGGCGTAAATCCGGATGTTGGTGCGTAGTAAATATAAAAGAGCAATATGCGCCAACGGTCACGCCCTTGGCCTTGAATTCTGCCTTCAACTCCTCGCGGCGCTGGTCGAACAAATCGCTTGCGCGCTTGAGGAACAACATGCCGAAGATGTATTCCTTGTATTCGCTCGCGTCCATGTTGCCGCGCAGATCGTCGCAAGCGCGCAGCAACAGGCTTTCGAGATGGGAGAGCGTTAGTTTGTGTGATGACATGACGCGCCGCTGAAACCGCGCATGGACATCCAGACCTTCCGCCACGACGAGCACTACGATGCCTCCGGCTATACGACTGCGATCGACGCCTATGATGTGGAGACCATGGATTACTGGCAGAAGCTCGGGCGCAGCGACGGCGTGGCGTGGTCGAGCAACCTCGGTAACTTCTACCGGCAGGTGTATTTTCCGCAGGTCAAGCCGGTCGCGGCGATGCAGGGGTTGCTGAACGACGAATGATGGGGTGAGATGCCGCTAACGACCCGAAGCTGTTATTCGTGTCAACGCATCAAGGGCAATTCAAAACGCACTGTCAGATATCCAGTGCAGAGCCATTCTCCCTCAGCCATGATTTTCTTTCCGCATAGTCTGGCATCGCCTTATCCACTTCATTCCAGAAGGCATCGGTATGATCCAGATGATGCAAGTGGCAAAGCTCATGCACCACGATATAGTCGATGACTTTGGGCGATGCCATCATGCACTTCCAATGAAAGCTCAGACGACCATCGACGGCGCATGTTGCCCAGCGATAGCCGATTTCCCTTACATTTACCGATATCGGAGTGACGCCAACCTTGGGAGCAAAGTAGGCCACACGTTTATTGATTCGATCCAATGCTTTTTCGGCATAAAACTTTTCAAATACCTGCTTGGCCGCATCTTCGCCTCCAGCCTCGACGATTTTTCTTTGCAAACAAAAGCGGCCATCCTTGAGTTTGAGCGGTTCATCTTGTTCTTGTGTCAGCAACAACCGATAGGCGCAACCGAGGTAAAGGAATCCCTCCCCATTGACCCACTCGCGCACAACCCTCGCCGCATTCAAATCACGCCATTCGGCCAGATTCCGGTATATCCAGAGCCGCTTGTGTTCCACAACCGCATCGGCTTGTTCCTCGGAAAGGTGTTCCGGCACTCGAACAGAAATCAGCCCATTGCGCTCGATAACAATATCCGCAGTCCTGCGCCCGCCACTGCGCAGTAACTGGTATTCGATGTCCTTTACACGCCTCGCCTGCATACCATCAGCCTTTCAATAACTCATCATGGCGATTCTTTGCCAGTTTCATGATTTCCACCGCCA
>JANLID010000403.1 GCA_024654105.1 Gallionella sp.
GTGGCCGATTTGCCGGACGACAAACCGGCCGGCGGCATGGGTGGTGGCGATATGGGCGGCATGGGTGGTATGGGCGGCATGATGTAATTGCCGCTGATTTTGCCATAAGCCGGAACGCAAAGCGCCTCACAGACCGTGAGGCGCTTTGTTTTTTGGCTTGGATTTGGAGTATATTGCCCACCAGGTTGGCGGCACACATTCCCTTGCGCCGATGCCGTGGCCAACCAGGCTGTGCGACGAACTGGAGCGTTCAGCTTCCAAAACATCCGCATCATTTCTCGTGAGGTGAAATCATGTCGCTTCTATTCTCAAAGACCACCCTCGGACAACTCACGCTGCAGAATCGCCTGGTCATGTCGCCGATGACGCGCAACCGCGCTATCGGCAATATCCCGAACGAGCTGATGGCGGAATATTACGCGCAGCGGGCGAGCGCCGGACTGATCATTACCGAAGGTACGTCGCCGTCTCCCAGTGGGCTGGGCTACCCGCGCATCCCCGGCATATTTTCTGCGGCGCAGGTTGCGGGGTGGCGGCGCATTACCGGTGCGGTGCACGCGCAGGGCGCGAAGATGTTCATGCAGCTCATGCATACCGGGCGCATCGGCCATGCGCTCAATCTGCCTGCTGGCGGGCGTGTGCTGGCGCCGTCGGCGGTGGCGGCCACCGGTGAGATATACACCGATGCGGAAGGGACGAAGCCGAATGCCATGCCACAGGAAATGTCCGGAGTGGACATCAAGACTGCCATCAGTGAATTTGTGCAGGCCGCGCAGAATGCCGTGGCGGCGGGATGCGATGGCGTCGAGCTGCATGCGGCGAACGGCTACCTGCTCGAGCAGTTCGTCCGCCCGAATTCGAACCGGCGCACGGACCGCTACGGCGACCCGATCGAGAACCGCGCGCGCTTCGTGCTCGAGGTCGTTGAGGCGGTGATCATCGCCATCGGCAAGGACAAGGTCGGCATACGCCTGTCGCCGTTCGGCGTGTTCAACGATATGCCGCTGTACGATACGATGGAAGCGGATTACACCTGGCTGGCGCAACATCTCGACAAGCGCGGACTGGTCTATATTCACCTCGTCGACCATTCGGCGATGGGCGCGCCGCCGGTGCCCGATTCGATCAAGGCGGCGTTCCGCAGCGCGTTCAAGGGTACGCTGATCCTTTCCGGCGGCTACGATGCCGCGCGTGCCGAAAAAGATCTGGCGAGGGGCAAATGCAATCTGGTCGCCGTGGGGCGGCCATTCCTCGCCAACCCGGACCTGATCGCCCGCTGGAAAAGCGGAGCGGCGCTGAATGAACCCGACCCCGGCACGTTCTATACGCCCGGGGCGAGGGGGTATACCGATTACCCGGTGTTGGGTTGACGGTTTGCCTCAGCGGCTAATGCAGCCTGCCCACGGGTTGCACCAGTACCCACGGACTGACCACTACTGCCCACACCAGCGCATCGGTTTCGAACCACTCGCGCGCCGGTTCATCCGGTACACGCGCCAGTTTTCCCGACACCGCCCATTGCCGTACTTGTTCCACGTTGTCCTCGGACATCTGGAACGCGGCCTCGACCAGATCCAGATCGGATGAGACCATCAATGCCTTGCCGCTGGCAAAGAAACGCTGCAATTCTTTCCATGCGATTTTCGAGGTTTCCAGATTGATCTTGGTACGATAAATTTCTTGTTGATTGGGATTGCTCATTGCATTGGTTCAATTTTTATTTCTGGAAAAACCGGTTTGTTGTTTGGGTGTGTTATTCCAATTCGCAATAGAAACAGGAATAACGTAGGGTGCATTCCATGCACCAATGGCGATGGTGCATGGAATGCACCCTACGAAATTATTATTGCTTGTAACGCAAATTAGAATTAAACGGATATGTCAGCTTTTTTCCTTGCGCGCATCGCGTATTGATACACGCGGTGTTCCTTCGCCCGTCATCTCAAACAACTCTGTCGCACTGACCAGTTTGCCGAATGTCGCATAACCATAATTGCGTGGATCAAAAGAAGCCTGATTGGATATATGATTCCGCACCAATGACAATAGCGCCCAGCCATCATCGCCCTTCGCAGCTTCTACCGCATTTCTTAACAAGCTGACCAGCCGGGTGTCTTGACGCAGCTTGGAAGGCGGCACTTTTGTTGGGGTGGCAGGTTTTGCAATTGTATCGCTTTGCCCGTTCTTGCTTTCTACAACGGCTTCTTGGCCGATTTTATCAAGATCCAGAAACTGCGAGCATGCATCCACAAAAGGCGACGGCGTTTTGCTGGCGCCGAACCCAAATACTTTTGCTCCTCGCTCCTTGAGGTGTAAAACCAGAGGGGTGAAATCGCTATCAGAGGAAACAATCGCAAATGCGTCTGGTCTTTCTGTGTAAAGCAAATGCAGAGCATCTATGCACAAACTCATATCAGTCGCATTCTTGCCCTTAGTGTAATCAAACTGTTGCATGGGACGAATGGCGTAGGGATGCAGTGCGGCTTCCCATCCTTTCAGTTCGGCCTTTTTCCAGTTTCCATATGCGCGCCGAATATTCACCATGCCAACTTTGGCTAGCTCCGCTAACACCACTTCAATTTTTGCTGCCGGTGAGTTGTCGGCATCAATCAACAATGCGATACGTATTTCATGGCGAATACTTCCGTTGCTATTCATTCCATCCTCCATTTCACTATCTCTCCTGCACGCAGCGGTATCAGGCGATGTTCGCCAAATGCGAGACTGGCCGATACCGGCCAGCTTTCCTTGCGCAGCGTGATCTTGCCGGTATTGCGCGGCATACCGTAAAAATCTGCACCGTAGAAGCTGGCGAAACCTTCCAGCTTGTCCAGTGCGTCCGCTTGTTCAAATACTTCGGCGTACAGTTCGAGGGCGGCGTGGGCGGTGTAAATGCCGGCGCAGCCGCAGGCAGTTTCTTTGGTGTGTTGCGCGTGCGGCGCGCTGTCGGTGCCGAGGAAGAATTTCTGGTTGCCGCTGGCGGCGGCCTGCACCAGCACCTCGCGGTGCGTCTCGCGCTTCAGCACCGGCAGGCAGAAATAATGCGGGCGCAGCCCGCCGCTGAACATGGCATTGCGGTTGTATAACAGGTGATGCGCGGTGAGGGTCGCGGCGATGGTGTCAGGGGCATCCGTCACGAACTGCACCGCGTCGCGCGTGGTGATGTGCTCGAATACCACGCGCAGTTGCGGCAAGTCGTGCAACAACGGAATCAGCACGCGCTCGATGAACACCGCCTCGCGGTCAAATATGTCCACCGCCGGGCCGGTCACCTCGCCATGCACCAGCAACGGCATTCCGCAGCGCTGCATTTCTTCCAGCGCGGGGTAGGCTTTGCGGATATCCGTCACGCCCGCAGCGGAGTTAGTGGTCGCACCTGCCGGATACAGCTTGATGGCATGGATCATGCCGCTCTGCCGGGCGTGCCGGATTTCCTGCGCTGTGGTGTTGCCGGTCAGGTACAACGTCATTAACGGTTCGAATTCTGTTCCTGCGGGCAACGCGGTGAGGATGCGCATCCGGTAAGCCTGTGCCTGCTCGATAGTCGTGACCGGCGGTCGCAGGTTGGGCATCACGATGGCACGGGCAAATTGCCGCGCGGTATCCGGCAGTACCGACCGCATCAGCGCGCCGTCGCGCAAATGCAGGTGCCAATCGTCGGGGCGGGTGAGGGTAAGTTGTTGCATGACGTATTCCGGTGCGATGGATGGGCGGAATTGTAATCCAACACACCTGCATGTTGTTGAAGTGATGCGGTGTAAAATGGGCGCCCCGCCCGCGCTGATAGTTCGCGAACAATAGGAGAAGAGGTTTTACGATGCACACACTGATTTGCGGTTCGATGGCCTACGACACCATCATGGTGTTTCCGGATCAATTCAAGAAGCACATCCTGCCCGAGCAGATTCACATCCTGAATGTGGCGTTCATGGTGCCGGAGATGCGCCGCGAGTTTGGCGGTTGCGCGGGCAACATCGCCTATAACCTGAAACTGCTCGGCGGCAATCCGCTGATCATGGCGACGGTTGGCGATGACTTTTCCACCTATGCGCTGCGCCTGGAAAAGCTCGGCATTTCGCAGCAGCATATTCGCCATGTGCCGGACAGTTTCACCGGGCAGGCGTTCATCACCACCGACCTGGACGACAACCAGATCACCGCGTTCCACCCCGGCGCGATGAGTTTTTCCGAAAATAACCATGTCGGTGAGGCCAGCAACGTCACTCTGGGCATCGTTTCGCCGGACGGGCGCGAAGGCATGTTGCAGCACGCGCGCGAATTCCACGAGGCGAGCATTCCGTGGATATTCGATCCGGGCCAGGGCATGCCGATGTTTTCGGGAAACGAGTTGCTGCGCTTCGTCGAGCAGGCCGACTACGTGACGGTGAACGATTACGAGGCGCAACTGCTGCAGGACAAGACCGGCAAAAAGATCGAGCAGATCGCCCAATTGACGCGCGCCTTCATCATCACGCGCGGCGGTGAAGGATCGACCATCTACGCTGACGGCAAGGAGATCGTCATTCCCTGCGCCAAGCCGACCGCGCTGCTCGACCCGACCGGCTGCGGCGACGCCTATCGCGCCGGCCTGCTGCACGGCATCCAGCAGGGCTGGGACTGGGAGACCACCGGACGGCTGGCCTCGCTGCTCGGCACGCTCAAGATTGCCAGTCGCGGCGGGCAGAACCATGCGCCGAGCCGCGATGAAATCAAGGCGCAATTCCGGCAATATTTCGGCTTTGCCGTGCCGCTGTAAATCATGCGTAGCGCCCTGCTCGTTAGCGTTCTGCTGCTGGCCGGATGCGCCAGCGATCAATATGGCATCGGCGGCAAACCTGCCGATGCACTCAAGGAGGTCGTCAAGCTGGGCGTGGTTGAAAGTGTCACACCGATCGAACTGGATGCCAGCTCCGGCGGCGGATACTCCATCGGCGGCATCCTCGGGCAGGTCGGTGGCGCCAACACTGGCGGCGGACGCGGTGCAACGGTTGGCTCGATACTTGGCACGGTGGTCGGTGGGACGCTCGGTCAGCAGGCCGGCATTGCCACCAAACCCGGCCTGGAAATCTGGATCAGGCTGGACGGCGAGGAAGGCAAGAGCACTTACGTGATACAGTCCGGCACGCCGGATGCGTTCAAGGTCGGCGACCGCGTGCGCGTGGTGCGCAAGAAAGGCGAAACGCGCGTCGAGCCGGATACCGGTAGCACGACAAGATAATCTCCTGATGCACATGACCATCCCGCGCATGACCGTGATCACTCTGAGCGTGGCTGAGCTGCGCGCGACCTGGCGGGAATTGAACGCGTAAGCGGCGGACTATTTCCTGACGGATTGTTTGTCAGCTTCCGGCCTTTCCGGCATAATTCGCCCTGCCGTTCAAACCAATGGGAGAGCGTGTCAGCCAGCTCCGTTTCACGGACCGCGACACCGCCGAAGGCGCAACACCCGCAACCGCTCAGGCTCAAGGAACCATTGGTACAGGCAAATCTGGAGAGTGCCGCATTATGTGGCCACCGAAGGGGCAGGCAACGTGAGTTGTAATCTCTCAGGTACCGAGGACAGAGGGGCGCAGCGCGATCGCGTGCTGCGCCTTTTTTCATTTTTTAGAAAGCCAACATGACGTTAAAGCAGACTCCGCTCAACGCAGCACACCGCGCGATGGGCGCAAAAATGGTCGATTTTGGCGGTTGGGATATGCCGGTGAACTACGGCTCGCAGATCGACGAACATCACCAGGTGCGCAACGACTGCGGCATGTTCGACGTGTGCCACATGCGCGTGGTGGACGCGAAGGGCGAGGGCGTGCGCGCTTTCCTGCGCTACCTGCTGGCGAACAATGCCGACAAGCTGACGCTGCCAGGCAAGGCGCTCTATTCCGCCATGCTGCGCCCGGACGGCGGCGTGATCGACGACCTCGTCATCTACTTCATTAGCGAGCATTGGTTCCGCATCGTGGTGAACGCGGGTACGGCGGACAAGGACATCGCGTGGATGAAGCAGCAGGCCGCAGAATTGACAAGGCATCTCCCGACGGGAGATGCGGCGGTTGCCCTTTCTCCCGCAAGCGGGGGAAAGTTGGATAGGGGGAATACGCCCATCACCATCACCTCGCGTGACGACTTGGCGATGGTTGCCGTGCAAGGCCCGAATGCGCGCGCCAGGGTATGGCAGGTACTGCCGCAAACCAGGGCAGCTACCGAAGGCCTGCAGAACTTCCAGGCTGCGGATTGCGGCGAATATTTCGTGGCGCGCACCGGCTATACCGGCGAAGACGGTTTCGAGGTGATGCTGCCTAAAGAAAAAGTTGAGGAATTCTGGTACGCACTGAACAATGCGGGGGTACCACCCATCGGCCTCGGCGCACGCGACACCCTGCGCCTAGAGGCCGGCATGAACCTGTACGGGCAGGACATGGACGAGAACGTGAACCCGCTGGAATCCGGCCTGGCGTGGACGGTGGACCTGAAGAGCGAACGCGACTTCATCGGCAAGGCCGCGCTGCTCGCCAATCCGCCGGCGCGCAAGCTGATCGGGCTGGTGCTGCAGGATCGCGGCGTGCTGCGCGGCCACCAGAAAGTGCATACCGCGCACGGCGAAGGCGAAATCACCAGCGGCAGCTTCTCGCCCACCCTGAACCAGTCGATCGCGCTGGCGCGCGTGCCAAAAGAAGTGCAAATCGGCGACCAGGTGCAGGTGGCAATTCGCGATAAAATGCTGGCGGCGAAGGTGGTGAAGTATCCGTTCGCGCGCGACGGCAAGAGCTGTTTGTAGTCGTTAGCCGGTAGTTAAAACCGCGCAGCGACAACCTCAACTAACGAATAGCGAATAGCGACTAACGACTACGAAGGAGATTTGAATGAGTAACCCGAGCAATCTGAAATACACC
>JANLID010000411.1 GCA_024654105.1 Gallionella sp.
CGCTTCGACTTGTCTTGGATAACCACTATTGCATTTGGCGCGCGGCAGCTCCATAAATCTGCGGTCGCAGCATGGTCCGAACCATTGCTAGATGCCTTCGTTGCGGGGGCGTGGCTGCTGCATTGGACCGCAGACACGTTGTATTGGGTGGCAAAGCCCGCAGTGCATGTCGAAACGATTGACGGCAGGCGGCGTTTGCACAATGAGGTAGCTGCAGCGCTAGAATCAGATGTAGAAAACCTCTACTTCTGGCACGGCGTGCTTGTACCGGAGATCGTTGTGATGAGGCCGGAACGGATTACGTTGCAGCACATCGCCTCAGAGCATAACGCCGAAGTCCGACGCGTGATGATCGAGCGCTATGGCGAGGATCGATACATCGTCGATAGTGGCATGAAAGCCGTAGCGCATCATGATCGATGGGGAACCCTCTATCATCAGCCGTTCGACCGCGGCAGGCCGATTTGCAAGCTGCGCGTGGTAAATCGCTCGCCGGAGCCGGACGGCAGTTTCAAACCGTACTGGTTATCCGTCAATCCAATCCATTACAACGGTGACGCTGGAAAGATTCCGCAAGCTGCGGTTGCTTCGACCTGGCGCACAAAACCGGGCGGCACAGAATTATTTTTTCGCTACTGGCGTGATTACAACCCGGCGATTGAAACATAAAACCAGTGCTACCGAACTCAAATCCGCGCGAATCCTATTCACCTGAGCACGCGGATTGGGCAGTCACCGATGATGCAGCGCCCGCTCATGCCAACCCCTTGTCGATCAGCTTCAATGTTTCTCCAAGCAGGTATTCCTCTGTTCCATAACGCAATATAAACACCTTGCGCCAAGGATGCCGTGATGTGTAGCGATGACCATTGCAACCGCCTTGATGGTGCAACCGACATAGCGGAAGCACGTCATACTCCCCAATTTTACGGCCGCCACGAAGGATGTGATGGATACTGGCAGGAGAATGTAGTCCCAGGTCCAGCCGGCAAACGATGCAGCCCAGCTCGCGCATCGCGGACTGCAGATCATGCTCGGCTTTGGTCATACGCCTCCACTGGAACTATGTTCGGATCAGTCCACTTCACCAAATGCTCTGCGCCCAAAGCAAATAACCACTCAATGAAAGCCGTGGCAAGCTTCTTCGGCAGCCGCCGCGACTGTATGCCCAGAGCTACAACCCCGCTGCCATCAATCGACGGGCACATATCGATCTGGCCCATGTTCTTCCACAACTCGGCAAAGTCCGGGTCTTTCACCGTGTCCCGGCGAAACTGGTCAAGGCATAGTCGCTTCATGTCCTCCTTGTCCCAAATCCGATCACAGAATCGCCACTGTTTCGCAATATCGGCAATCATGGCGTGATACTTTTCCTCCTGCTCGCGCGACTTTGATACAACCCCAACCTCGATCACCGTCCCCATTTCAGCCCCGCGCACGGCGTCTATCGCCCTGGTCCTGCCGTTAGCTTGGCCGATGATATATTTCACGGTTTCACTTCCGTATCAACCATCTCCAAAAGTCAATAGGAGCAATTCCCCACCTCTCTACGCCTGCCCGGACTTCTCTGGCGAACATGCGCTCGAGTATTTTGAGTTTGGCTTTCGTCACTTTTTTCCTCTCGCTCCCCCTTGTACTCCGTGGGGGCGTGGGTTGAAGGTTTTGCCTTATGGCGGGCCTTTATCTTTGGGTGGAGGCTGGTGGTTGGTGGTTGGAGGATGGTGGTTG
>JANLID010000413.1 GCA_024654105.1 Gallionella sp.
CTTCACCGTACCCGAAACCGCCAACCGCGCCGATGCCAGCGCCTTCTTTCGTTGCCTGCTTGACAAGCTGCCCCCGCACACCCTGCCGCGTGAGATTGCCCGCCTGTGCAGCCGCACGACCAGCACGAATAACCTGCCCGCCTTTCGACAGGATACCGGCACCGCCGCCCAAGGCTTCCGTGGCGAAGCTTCCGACAGGCCCAAGGCGCTCGCGTGCCTGATCGATGCGGGCGCGTTCAACATCGCGGCCAAGCTGGTAGTTCCCGGCAATGTCAGTATCGCCAGTCAGTAAGCCTCCAATGGCCTGCCCAACGCCGCTTGCTTCGTCGATCAGGCCAAGCGTCAAGCCGCTCTTGGCTACGTCAAAAAAGCCCGGCTTGCCGCGTAATTCTTCCTGCCGTGCCAGTTCGGCGTTAACCCGTGTATTTTCTTCAGGAGATGATTCGTCGGTGACAGTAACGCCGGTTAGGCCTTCATCGTCATCTGTTGTGCTACCGTTTTCGAACTGCGCTTCCAGTGCGTTGAAATCAGCGATAGCCCTTTCACGCAAAGGGCCGGATGCGATTTCCAGCCCCTTGAGAACGCGCAATCTGGCCTGCCGCTTTTGCTCGATAGCGTCGGGACCGTCGCCGGGAATCGGAAACAGAATGCGGCGCTGGCGTTCCAATTCCTCTTCAGGTATCGCAGCGCCTGAATCCTGCCGCAGTGAAGCCGCGATAAATTCGTCCTGCGCGCTGTTGGCAACCTGTCGCGCATCGCTGTTCAGGATGGTGTTGGCAAGGTCTGGCCGTGCGTCCTGAAACGCCTGTGCAAAGATGTTGCGGGCACCTTCGCCGGTATCCTCAAACGCACGGTTTGAGCCCAGCGCGCGGATTAGAAATGCAGCAGCCTTCTTGTCGCCTTCAATCGGCTTGCCGCCAGTGCCCTCAAACTCTTCCTGATCGCGGGCTTCCCTGTTGCGGGCACGTTCGGCGTTTTCCTGCGCTATCCGCAACTGTTCGCGCTTGATAGCCTGATCATCTTCAGCGCGGCGCTCCGAAGGAGGCACCCCGCCAATCACGCGCGTTCCGCCAATCGTAGGCGACTGCTGGGGCGGCGTCTCAAGAACAAAACCGGGCGGGAGCGTCTGCATTATCGGGTCCTTGGCTCAATGTGGGCATGGTCGCCCTCGTTGATGACTTCCATGTTCGGATTGCGGCGGCGTAGTTCCGCCACATAGGCGCTCATGCTCATACCAGGTGGCGGCACGCTGTCACGCGCTTGCCCGGTCAAATGGAAACTGTTTTTCACACCGCCGACCTGCCGATTACGCGCAGGCGAGCGCAAAGTGCTGGTCACACGTTCACCCTCAATTCCCCGGAAACCCGCCACTGGCATTGCTGCCAGCATCTCCTAGTGGCTGCCATTGCCCGTTCCTGAAAATGATGCGTTCGCCGGTCTGCGGGTTGGCTGCGATAGCGCCTTCGCTCACGGTCTGTTGTGCCTGTTGCTGTGGTTGGCCGGGCAATGTGATCTGCGGCAATGCAACCGATGGCCTGCCAAATTCGTCGGTGGTTTCCTTGCCGAATTTGAACAGCACCAGTTCCGCTACAGCGGCGCGGCCTTCTGGTGTGCTAGGGTCAATGCCCAGCGATTGAATGTCCTGTTGGACTGCGGTCATCTTTTCGGGGTCTTCCAGCGCATCGAGAATGAACAATTCCTGATCGACGAACTGCGCGAATTCAGGGCTGCCCGGCGGCGGGACGCTGGAAATATCGATCCCCATCGACTGCGCAGCGGCAAGCGCCTGCTGGGGGTTTTGTTTGGCTGCCCCCAAAAGGCGGCGAACCATCATTTTCTGCTGCGCCGCTTCTTGCTGATCCGCGCGCTGCTGGTCGCGCACCTGCCCCTGCAATTGGATACCCACCTGCGGATTAGCGGCGATCACCGGCTTGAGCGTTTCAGGATTGCGGGGATCAAAGTTCGCCAGCGCGTTCTTGAATTCCTTTTCCTCACGGTTCTGGCGAATGGCTTCGCCAAACTGGAGACCTTGTGCGAGCGCGTTCTGGAAGCCGCCCTGATTGAGTAAGCCGAAATTTGGGTTAGTCATCCGAATGCGCCTCCAAGAAGCCCGCCGCCAACGGTGCCAAAGATGTTCGCCAGCGGGTTATTCGCCCCAGCGACAAGTTGCGAATTTGCCCGCGCGGTTCCAGCGTTGTTGTTGTTCTGGCTAAATTGGTTGACGAAGTTCGTACCCACCCCAGCCTGCGCACCGGCTGCCGAAAGCCCAGTGCCTTGCTGCGCGCCAAGCTGCGACAGGAAGTTGCCAAATTCCTGGCTGGCGATGTTCTGGCGGAACTGATCAAGGTCTTGCAACGCAGCACCGGATTGCAGCACGCCAGACCCGGCGAAGCCCGAATTGAGCGCGTCCTGCCCTTGCTGGACCCTGAAGTTGAAGCCGGTCGAATTGCGAAAATTGCCGAACGCCTGTTCCGCCGCCTGCTGTGGTGAAAGTTGGTTTGGCTGGGCGAACTGACCCGCAGACTGTGCAAACGGGTTGCCGCCTGCCTGCTGAAAGCTTGCCGCGTCGGTAAAGCCGCCATTGAACAGCGCGTTGACCCGTGGCTGCTGTTGTGGAAGTCCTTGCTGTCCAGGCAACCCTTGCTGTTGCTGCCCGCCGCCGATACCTAGCAAGGCGTTGATCGTATCGCCCGCCGCATTCCCGCGATTGACGAACGGTGACAGCGTGGCTTTGTTCTGGTTGAAAATGTCTTGGGCGAGCGCATTATTCTGATTGGCGACATTCTGTGATGTATCAGCCGCTCTATTCGCCGCTTTCTTCTGCGCCTTGGCACCGAGAAATGCGCCGCCTGCCGCCACCCCCAAACCTATCGCCGCCGTTGTTGCTATTGGCATATCAATTCACCTTCACAAATGCCCGCTCAAGCGGACCGTAACCTCTGCGCGCTAGCAGCCGCCCAACCCGTTCAGGTTCAACCGCTTCCAGTGCCGATACCCGCATGACAGCATCGCCAGCCCATACCTCAAGTTCGGCCAGCAGCCTTATCCCTTCGCGCCCCTCGCTCCACCAGAACACTTCATCGACAAGCTCGCGGGCATAATTGAACGGGTGCGGTGCGCGCATTCCGCCGATTGCCCCATGTTCCCCGATGAACAACGCGAACTCGTCGCGTTTGATCATCGTTTCGAATGTCGCCGCCATGCTGTCAGGATCGTATCCAACATGATCCTCAAGCCGTGCCTTGGCTGCGAATGTCTTGCCCATCGCCAAGAGCTTGGGAATATCGTCAACGGTCGCCTCGCGGATCAAGGTTCGTACTCCCGCAAGGTAACATCGTCTATTTTCCACACATAGCCCGGCGCTGTTACCGTTGTGCCCGTCGCGGCAGGTTCACCAATCGCCGGAACGCTTACCCCGCCGATCACATGCCTGCTGCCCGTCTGTGCAACCGCGTTGGTGGTTCCCTGATACGTCACCGCACCCCCTGCCCGTGCTGCATCATCGTAATAGACCGAAACGTAATTACCCGATGCAAACCCGCTCACCGAGCCGGAATTAACGCTTACCCTTGAAGCATCGCCATAAACCCGTTCGTGCGCGGCTATCGTGACAACCCCGGTATTGGCTGCTGACAGGATATTGGTTGGGTCAGTGTAGCTGTTGGTTATATTCGACGCTGCGGTTGAAGCCGTTGCTTCCGTTTTTGCCGATGCCGCCAGCGCTTCCGCCGCCGCCAAACGGGCGACAATCGTTTCAAGGTCGCTGATGTCGCCGGACTGAACCGTGAAGGCTTCCTCTATTTTCGTAACTACGCTTTGCCAGATCGCCATAAAGCGCAGGCTTGGGGTGCCGTCCTTGTTAAGCAGTTGGTCAAACGATGTCAGCCGGTCCAGTTCGGGAACGCTGCTGGCACTGGTGGTCGGATCGGACCCGACCGCGAAAGCAGGCGAGCCGCCTGCGATATAAAGACGCGCCTTGGCTTCAGAAAACCGCGCCGGGACAAACGCCGATGTGCCGCCGGTTATCTCAAGAACGGCGGTGGTGACAGAAAAGCTAGGCACTTTGCGACAGCGTGAAAATATCGCCCGCGTTGAGCGTCCATGTCAGCGTGGCGGGCAAGGCATAGGAAACCCCATAATCGGCGTAAGCGATCAGTTCGTCATTGGTCGCGGTGTCATCGTACAAGACCCAGTAGCGGGCGCTATCGAACGCCGCGCCTGCGGCAGTGAACGTCACCGCCGAATGCGTCAGCGTGTAGGTTCCGCCAGATTGCGCGCTTGCCGAAATCGTTACCGTTGCCGGTGCATAACCACCAGCCGCCGAGATTTGCGTGATATCGGCCAATATGTCCGCCGTGGCGATATCGGGCAGGGTATTGGTCAAGGCGACCTTGAGCACGTCAGCGCCAAGGTTGAACACCTTTTCGTTCACGTCCTCCATAAAACTGTTTACGAACGTCCATGCCATCAGCGGCCTCCATATTGTTCGTTAATAAGTACGGCACTAATTCTAAAACCAACCGGATCGGTCACGCGCCATTCCGCGACAAAACCCGGCTGTGCAGCCTGTCCGCACCCGCGCCATTGCACTTTTTGCCGGTATTCGCCCTGTTCACCCAAGGACGTGGGCCGCCAGTTTCCCCATGTCTGCGCCCCATCCCTGCTAATCCGCATTTCAATCGTCGGATCATCGTAAGGCGCGACCAAATAAGGCGTTTGCCCCGGATTGGTGCGAAGCTGGACATTATCGACCGTGAGCGCGCCGCTGTTCAAAGGAAACCCGCCCCTGAAGCGCCGCTCCAGCGTGGTCGAGGTTGCCAGCACATCGGTATAATTTGTTCCCCATTCCAGCGTCTTGCCATCAATAGCCGAGCCAAACACCCCGTCTGCATAGCATTGCGGCGCCCAATTGGTCTGCCCCAAGGTCTGGAACTCGCACCATTGCCCAGTTCTACGGCTCCAGCAATGCGTTTCGGTATCGAGCCGCAACGCCAGCATTTCATCGCCGTCGAGAATGAACGTAAACAGCCTGTGCGTGGCAGAAGCCGCGATCTTTTCCTGCAAGCCCTTGTTGCTGATAACCTCGGCCTGCGGGCTGAAAATAACCGTATTGCGCGATGATATGGCGGCGAACGTTTCCCCGATCGCAGTCGCACAGCCGGTCGATTTAATCCCTTCCTCGATCACCAGGTTTTGCAGCGGCGTGATCGGCAGCGTGGACGAACCGGTCTGCTGGAAGAACTCAATCGATTCCTTGCCGAAACCGATCAGCATCCCGTC
>JANLID010000003.1 GCA_024654105.1 Gallionella sp.
CCGAGCTCGATCAGCGCGGAGGTGTAGAGCTCGCCGTAGGCCTCGGTGAATTCGTTGGCGAGCGCCGAAGCGATGCTGTTGCCGGGCATCAATAAAGACTTGCTCAGTTCGTGTGAATTACCGATGACAAAAGTGACGGCCATGGTTTCGCCCAGCGCGCGCCCCAGCCCCAGCATGATGCCGCCAACCACGCCGATCCGGGTGTAGGGCAGCACGACTTTCCACATGACTTCCCAGGTGGTCGAGCCCAGTCCGTAGGCCGATTCCTTCAGCAGCGTGGGCACTACTTCGAATACGTCGCGCATCACCGAGGCGATGAACGGGATCACCATGATCGCGAGAATGATGCCGGCGGTCAGCACCCCGATGCCCATCGGCGGGCCGGAGAAAAACGGGCCGATATACGGCATCGTGCCGATATGGTCGTTGAGCCAGGGCTCGATATGGTCGGCAAATAGCGGCGCAAACACGAACAACCCCCACATGCCGTAGATGATGCTGGGAATGCCTGCCAGCAACTCGATGGCGATGCCGAGCGGGCGGCGCAGCAGGCGCGGCGACAGTTCGGTGAGGAATAGCGCGATGCCGAAACTGACCGGAATGGCGATCGTGAGCGCAATCGCGGAGGTGACCAGCGTGCCGACGATCGGGACCAGCGCGCCGAACTGTTCGCCGACCGGGTCCCAGTCTGAGCTGGTCAGGAAGCCAAAGCCGAATGCACGGATGGCGGGCATGCTGCCTACCACCAGGGAGCCGATGATGGCGGCGAGCAAAACCAGCACGCCAAATGCGGCAACGCGCGTCAGGTTGCGGAACAGCAGGTCCAGCACGGTGTGCCGTTTAAGGCTGGCTTCGCGTAAAAACGTCGGCATAAATTGAGCTGGGCAGTGAAAAAAATGACGGGGGCTGCAAGCCCCCGCGATTATAGCCTAACAAAAACGTTTATTTCGTCAGCGGTAAACCGGAAGCATCACGGATTTGGTCTTTCCACGCCTTGCGGATGAGGTTCTGCACATTTTCCGGCAGCGGCACGTAATCCAGGTCGGAAGCCAGCTTGTCGCCCTTGCCGTAAGCCCAGTCGAAAAACTTCAACACTTCCTTGCCGATTGCCGGTTTTTCCTGCACCTTGTGCATCAGCACGAAAGTCGCGCCGCTGATCGGCCAGCTTTCCTTGCCCGCCTCGTCGGTCAGGATTTTGTAGAAGCCCGGCGCCTTGTCCCATTGCGCGTTTGCTGCGGCGGCCTTGAAGGAAACATCACCGGGCTTGACGAACTGGCCGTCGCGGTTTTGCATTTGCACGGTGTTCATTTTATTTTGCAGCGCATAAGCGTATTCCACATAACCGATGGAATTCTTGATGCGCTGCACATAAGACGCGACCCCTTCATTGCCCTTGCCGCCGGTGCCGGCTTTCCAGGAGACTGCCGTACCTTCACCAACATCTGCTTTCCAGTCCGCGCTGACCTTTGCCAGATAATTGGTGAAAATGAACGTAGTGCCGGAGCCATCCGAGCGATGCACGACGGTGATGTTGCTGCCGGGCAATTTGATGTCCTTGTTCAGCACGGCCAGTGCCGGGTCATTCCATTTGGTAATTTTACCCAGGTAAATGGCGGCCAGAGTCGTGCCGTCCAGTTTGAGCGCCCCGGCGGCAATCCCGGGCAGGTTGACGACAGGAACCACGCCACCGATTACGGTCGGAAATTGCATCAGGCCGTTCTTGTCGAGTTCTTCCGGCTTGAGCGGCATGTCGGACGCGCCGAAATCCACGGTCTTGGCGGTAATCTGCTTGATGCCGCCGCCGGAGCCGATGGACTGGTAGTTCATGTTAGTCCCGGTTTCGGCTTTATAGGCTTCCGCCCACTTGGCGTAGATCGGGTAGGGAAAAGTCGCGCCCGCGCCGGTGATGCCTGCGGCCTGACTCACGCTGACGCAAGCCAGCGCAGCGCCGGCGGTGATGCCAAGGATGAATTTCTTGAATCTGTTGTTCATGTGTTTTCCATAAGTTGTTGGGCGGGCTGACGAGCCGTTTGAACAGTCCGGCACAACGGTCGCGCGTTGTAATAATACTGCAATATAGAAAAGTTACAGTGCGCTCCGTTGCATCGTTGAATCATTTTTAATCATGGAGACCGCAGATATGATACAGAAGAAACTCGTTATGACGCTTGGATTGCTCACCGCGTCACTGTTGAGCCAGGGCGCATTCTCGGCAGCAACTGAAGTCGATCCCGGCCTGCCGGCCTATCAGAAAGAAAGCGGTGTATCCGGTAACTTCACCAGCGTAGGCTCGGACACCCTGAACAACCTGATGACCTTGTGGGCTGAGGAATACAAGCGTATTTACCCTAACGTCAATATCCAGATACAGGGTGCCGGTTCTTCTACCGCGCCTCCGGGACTGATTGAAGGCACCTCCAATTTTGGTCCGATGAGCCGCATGATGAATGCCAAGGAAATCGAGGCATTTGAAACGAAGCACGGTTACAAGCCAACGGCTGTGCCGGTCGCCATTGACGCGCTGGCCGTGTACATCAACAAGGATAACCCAATCAAGGGACTGACCATGCAACAGGTGGATGCAATTTTTTCATCCACCCGGAAATGCGGTTATTCGGAAGACGTTATCAAGTGGGGGCAGGCCGGCATGACCGGTGAATGGGCTGATCGCACCATTGCGTTGTACGGCCGTAATTCGGTCTCCGGCACTTATGGCTACTTCAAGGAAAATGCCTTGTGCAAGGGTGATATGAAAAAGAATGTCGCCGAACAACCGGGTTCCGCTTCCGTGGTGCAGAGCGTCACCGGACAGATCAATGCCATCGGCTATTCCGGCATCGGTTACATGACCTCTGGTGTGCGCGCTGTTCCGCTGGCAAAGAAGGCGGGTTCTCCCTTTGTCGAGGCTGCCCCTCAAAATGCCCTTGACGGCAGCTACCCGCTGGCGCGTGTTCTTTATGTTTATGTGAACAAAAAGCCGAATCAGCCACTACCGCCGCTGGAACGCGAATTCTTCAAGCTGGTGTTATCCAAGCAGGGGCAAACCGTTGTGGTCAAGGATGGTTTTGTTCCGATGCCGGCCAAGATGGCGGAGGATGCACGGGCAATCATTTCGAAATAGGTGTCCGGCGACAGATAAATCACGGGGCTCCGGCCATGTTTCATGGCGGGTCCCGGCCACACTGAAAACAGAGGGGAATTTTATGCAGAACCAGTACTTGCGCGTTTCCGCGCTGATTGTTGCGATGGGTCTTTCCGGTGTCATGGCCGGTTGCGCGACCGACGCATCCAAGTCGGCTGATTCGTCAGCGACCGTTGTGGCGGGCGAAGCGAAAGCCGTGGCGGAACAGAACCTTTTCATGGTCCACCACGAGAACGGACGGCTTTACGTTTTGGGCGACGCCAAGTTGTATCGCGTTTTCCTGGCGACCGATGAAGTGGCGCTGACGCGCACGCGCATCGGTGCCGGACCGGACGGCCAGACGCTGATTTTTGGTATGAACAAGGATGACGCGAAGCGCGGCGGCCCGACAGATGCCGAAAATATTTATGACGGCAAGCAGACACCCGAAGGGTCTTTTTATGGTGAAGTGTTCAAGGGCGGCCGCTATTACGTTTTTACCTTGTGGAGCGACATGGCTAATTACCTGAAGCATGGCGAGGTTGCGCTGACCTATACCAAGATTGGCAGCGGCCCGAAGGGCGAAACCGTGATCTATGCGCTCAACAAGAAAACGGCCAGTGAAGGCAGGCCTGCCGCGGCGATCGAACGGTTCCAGAAGCAGCACGCCGGGAGCAAATAGAAATCTTTCAAGCGCGGGGCGGGCCGACCAGTTGTCCGGTTCGCCCCGCTCGCATTTCCTGTTCGGGAAGGCACCCGGACATAGTTGATTCGATGCGCCCATGAATGACACCAACTCGACCTCGAAAATAATAGGACGCTCCATGCAACGGCGTCTGCTGACAGATAGCCTGTTCAAGTATCTGATGACCTTTGGTGGAATCAGCGTCATCATTGCCATCAGCCTGATCTTTTTTTATCTGGTGAGTGTCGCCTATCCGCTGTTCAAGCCGGCGAATGTCGAGGGCTGGCAGGTTTATGCCGCGCCGGGCGCGCCAGGCGAGCGCACGCTGCATTTGTCTTCCGAAGAGCAGCGCGAGATCGGGGCGCGTTTTACCGATAATGGCTCGGTTTATTTTTTCGGTTTTCTCGACGGCAAGCCGCGCGGAGAGGCGAAGATCAAGCTGCCGCAAGGCGTTTCGATCACTGCCTTTGCAGCCGGCGACCCGCACCAGTATGTGGTTGCCTACGGCCTGTCCGATGGCCGTGTCATTGTCGCCAAACAGAATTTTGCAATGAACTTCGACGAGCAGGGCAAACGTGTGATTACGCCGCAGATTGTTTACCCGCTCGGCGAAGAACCGCTGGTCATCGACACGTCGAAATCTCCGCTCAGGAAGCTGGCGATCCAGAGTGCCGAGGATGAGATTACGCTGGCTGCGCTGACTGCCGGCGGGCGTTTGCAGGTGGCGGGCATTACCATCAACAAGAACATGATAACGGGAGAAGCGGAACTCGAACGTACCGGATCCATGCTCGATGGGGTGGAGGGTGAAGTACAGGATATGACCATCGAGGTGAAGCAGCGCGAACTGTATGTCGTGCATGCCGACAGGTTCGTCAGCCACTTCGACATCTCGGACAAGACCGGTCCGCGTTTTGTGCAGAAGAAGCAGGTTGTCGCGGATGGCGAGAACGTGAGCGCATTAACCATTTTGAGCGGCGGTTTTTCGCTCATCGTGGGCAGCGACAAGGGTAATCTGGGCCAGTGGTTTCTGGTGCGCGACGGGAACAACGCCTATCACCTGACGCACATCCGCGATTTCAAGGCGATGCCGGGCAGTATCACCACGCTGGCTCCCGAATACTTCCGCAAGGGATTCCTGGCCGGAGACGATCTGGGGAATATCGGCCTTTACTATGCGACATCGCAGAAACTGCTGGCACGGGAACCGGTTGGCAAGGGTGCGGTGGTGGCCGCAGAAATCAGTCCGCGCGCCAATGGGCTGCTGGTTCAGGACGCGGCAGGCAGGCTGAGCGCTGCCCGCGTGGAAAATGAATTCCCCGAAGTATCTTTTTCCTCGCTGTGGCAGAAGGTATGGTATGAGAGCTATCCGGAACCTGACTATGTCTGGCAGTCGGCGGCCGCCACCAACGATTTCGAGCCGAAGTTCAGCCTTGCGCCGCTGACGCTTGGAACGCTCAAGGCGGCGTTTTACGCCATGCTGATCGCCACGCCGCTGGCATTGCTCGGGGCGATTTTTACCGCCTATTTCATGACGCCGCGGATGCGCCGCGTAGCCAAGCCATCCATCGAAATCATGGAAGCCCTGCCCACGGTGATTCTCGGTTTTCTCGCCGGATTGTGGCTGGCGCCGCTGGTGGAAAATAATCTGGCCGGCACCTTGCTGTTATTCCCGCTGATGCCGGTCGCGGTGCTTCTGGGGGCATTGTGCTGGCGTTTGCTGCCGGAAAGTCTGACCGGGCGCATCCCGCATGGATGGGAAGCGGCGCTGCTCGTCCCGGTGATCATGCCGGGCATCTGGCTGTCGTTCCAGATCGGCCATCCGGTCGAGGCTTATTTCTTCGGCGGAGATATGCCGCACTGGCTCAGCAACGAGATGGGCATCACGTTCGAGCAGCGCAACTCGCTGGTAGTCGGCATCGCCATGGGCTTCGCCGTGACACCGACGATATTTTCCATCGCCGAAGATGCGATCTTCAGCGTGCCCAGGCACCTGACCACGGGTTCGCTCGCGCTTGGCGCCACGCCTTGGCAAACGCTCAAGAATGTGGTGTTGCTGACTGCCAGTCCCGGCATCTTTTCCGCCGTCATGATCGGCATGGGGCGGGCGGTGGGCGAAACCATGATCGTGCTGATGGCGACCGGCAATACCGCCGTCATGGATTTCAGCCTGTTCACCGGATTCCGCACCCTGTCCGCCAATATCGGCGTGGAAATGCCGGAAGCGGCGGTGGGCACCACGCATTTCCGCCTGCTGTTCGTCGCTGCGCTGGTACTGTTTGTGTTCACCTTTTTCGTGAATACGCTGGCCGAGGTGGTGCGCCAGCGCCTGCGCGAAAAATACAGCTCCATTTGACAAAAGGTTAAGCGCTTATGAAAGACTGGATCAAATCAGGTGCGCCGTGGATATGGATGACGGCGGGCGCGCTCGCCCTGTCGCTGGTCATGGTGTTCGGTGTGTTGTGGCTGACGGCGGCGCGCGGCCTGACGCATTTCTGGCCGGCGCAGGTGGCCGAGACGACGTTCATCGAGAAAAACGGCAGCAAGATCCGCCTGATCGGCGAAATCAGGGAGCGCGAAGAAGTCGCAGTGCGGCGTCTGGTCGAGGCCGGCTTCAATATTCCCGGCGATGACAAATTCACGACGCGCTATTTGATCAAACTGGGCAACCGCGATATCCATGGTTTCGATTTCAAATGGTATCCGGCGCCCCTGCTTGGCGAGATCACCTACCCCGGGGATCTGTTGACCGTGGAACGCCGCGAGTGGGGTAATTTCTACGGCCATCTCCAGGCGGTCAAGGAAGACGGCAAAGTGGTCGCGCGGGGCGCCGCCGCCATGCCGGAACTGGAGAAGCGCGTCGAACGTGCGCGCGCGCTGTTTGATGAAATCTACCGCACCGAGAAACATGACATCGGGCGCATCAATCATCGGCTCGAACAACTGCGCTTGCAGGAACGCAAGCTGCAATTGCAGGGCAAGCTGACCGAGGCGGAAAAGCAGTCCATCGAGAGGCAGCGCGAGGCGGCGAATGCGGAATTCGGGCAGATACAGGAACGTCTGGAGCAATTGCGCCGGGAGATCGGCCGCGACAGCCTGAGCGCGGAAGTGATGGACGGCAGGGTAGTGGATGTTCCGCTGGCCAAGGTGGCCGACACCTATCACGCCAACGCCATGGGCATGGCCGGCAAGATCGGCTTCTATGCCCGCAAATTGTACGCGTTCATCTCGGAAGACCCGCGTGAAGCCAATACCGAGGGCGGCATTTTCCCGGCCATTTTCGGCACCGTGATGATGGTCATCCTGATGTCCATCATGGTCATGCCGCTGGGCGTGATTGCGGCGGTATACATGCGCGAATACGCCGGGAAAGGGCTGATGATCCGCATCATCCGTATTGCGGTAAACAATCTTGCCGGCGTGCCGTCCATCGTTTACGGTGTGTTTGGCCTGGGTTTCTTCATCTATTTCCTCGGCGGCAATATCGATGCCCTGTTTTTTCCCGAGGCGCTGCCGGCGCCAACTTTTGGCAGCCCGGGCATCCTGTGGGCATCGCTGACGCTGGCTATTCTGACCTTGCCGGTGGTGATCGTCGCCACCGAAGAGGGGTTGTCTCGCGTGCCGCTCAGCCTGCGTGAAGGCAGTCTGGCGCTGGGGGCGACCAAGGCGGAAACCTTGTGGCGCACGGTGCTGCCGATGACCGCGCCGGCGATAATGACCGGGCTGATCCTTGCCGTGGCGCGCGCCGCCGGAGAGACGGCTCCGCTGATGCTGGTTGGCGTAGTCAAGCTCGCGCCCAACCTGCCGCTGGATGGCTATTTCCCGTACTTCCATCTGGAGCGCCAATTCATGCATCTGGGCTTTCACATCTACGATGTCGGATTCCAGAGCCCCAACGTCGAGGCGGCGCGGCCGCTGGTCTACGCCACGGCGCTGTTGCTGGTAATTGTGATTGTGGTGCTGAACCTCGCTGCGGTTTCCCTGCGCAACCGCCTGCGCGAGAATTTACGCGGCCTTGAAGGCATCTGATAAATTGGTTATCAATAAGGAAACATAAGCGATGAACCCCGTTGCGCCGAACAATACGCCCCGCAAGCCACATCATGCCATCGACATCCGTGCGCTGGGGCGCGCGCCCGTTTCTGCGGCGGACAACGCCGGCATGGTCACCTGTCTCGAGACGAAAAATCTCAACCTCTACTATGGGGCAGCCCGGGCGCTCATCAATGTCAATGTCACCATTCCCAGGAATCGCGTCACGGCTTTTATCGGCCCTTCGGGGTGCGGTAAATCGACGCTGCTGCGCTGTTTCAACCGCATGAACGATCTGGTGGATATCTGCCGCATCGACGGCAAGGTGCTGCTGGACGACAGCGATATTTACGAGCGCTCGGTCAGGGTAGCCGAGCTGCGCCGGCGCGTAGGCATGGTGTTCCAGAAGCCCAACCCGTTTCCCAAGTCCATTTTCGAAAATGTCGCCTACGGTCTGCGCATCATGGGCGTGAACGACAAGAAAATATTGATGGAAACCGTGGAACGCGCGCTACGCAGCGCCGCGTTATGGGACGAAGTCAAGGATCGTCTCGACAGCAGCGGGCTGGGGCTGTCCGGCGGGCAGCAACAGCGCCTGGTCATCGCGCGCGCCATCGCGCTGGAACCGGAGGTGCTGCTGCTCGATGAACCCTGTTCCGCGCTCGATCCGATCGCCACCGCCAGGATCGAAGAATTGATGTACGAGCTGAAGGACCGCTACACCATCGTGATCGTCACGCACAGCATGCAGCAGGCCGCGCGCGTTTCCGATTTCACGGCCTTCATGCATCTGGGAGAAATGGTCGAGTTCAACGACACGGATACGCTGTTCACCAACCCGGTCGAAAAACGCACCTCCGACTACATTACCGGCCGCTTCGGCTGATCGCACAAGGAACGACCATGCAAGAAAAACACACGCTCGAACTCTTCGACCTGGACTTGATGCTGTTGCGCGAAATTGTCCATCGCCTTGCCGATCAGGCTGCCGAAGAACTGGAACGCGCCGTGCAGGCGCTGCTGGAAAACGACCCTGCCCTGGCGCGGAAAGTGGTGGCCAGCGACCTGGAGGCCGACCGGCTGCACGAGATGATCCATCATCACATGACCATTGTACTGGCGCGCCAGCAGGCGATGGCGGAGGATTTGCGCGAGATACTCGCTGCCGGGCGCATTGCCACCTGTCTGGAGCGGCTGGCCGATTACGCAAAGAATACCGCCAGGCGAATGCAGGTATTGACAATGAAGGTCGATGAGGATGTCGCCGCCCAATTCTTGTGGATGGGCGCCCGGGTGGGTGCGATGCTGAGTCAGGTCATGCGCGCCTACCGGGAGCGCGATGCCGGAGAGGCGAATGTCGCATGGAGTTCGGATGCAGAGCTGGATCGAGTTTACGGCGAGCTGTTCGCTCATTTGCTGGAGCGGATGCAGCGTGATTCAAGTTCCATCGGCGACGCGACGCAATTGCTGTTCATCGCCAAAGGGCTGGAACGTGCGGGCGATCATGTGACCAACATCGCCGAGGAGGTCTATCTGATGGTGACCGGCAAGCCTTTGCAAGGCCCGCGCCCCAAGGTTGAAACCATCGCGCCACACTGACCTGCTGTTTTTTCGAGGGTTATCGTGCCGGCACAAGCCGGCACGATGCTTTTCAGGTTTCAAATTGCTGCCTCAGGTCTGGAAGCAGGTTTCGCATGGCGGTTATCCGGCAATGCTGAAGGGGCGTTCAAAAAAAGCGGGCATCCGAAGATGCCCGAAAATTCCCCGATTCTGGGGAGGAGATCCCGATTCTAGGGAAGAGGAAAGCTGGATCAGAAACTGTGTTGCATGCCGAGGGAAATGACAGACGGGGAAGAGCCGATACCGTTGATGGTGCCTGCTGCCGCAGTGCTTTGGCTGAAGCCGTAATCGCTGGCGGTATTGTTGTTGATGCGGGAGTAGATCGCGTACAGCTTGGTACGTTTGCTCAAGCCGTGGTCATAGCCCATGCTGAACTGGTTCGCGCCGGTATTCGCGGTCGCGCCATGCTGGCCGGCCTTGCCATAGGCCAGCTTGACGGTATTCATGCCCATCTTGTAATTGCCGGCCAGGTAGTAGGCGTTGTGGCCGCGAGCATTGGCGCCCAAGGCACCGGCGTTGTCGTCAGTCTTCTCATAAACGAAGCCCATCGCGAAGGGAGAGAAGTCGTAACCCAAGCCCAGTTTCCAGGCCGATTCTTTGGTGTCCAGGATGCTGTTGAGTTTATGTTCTTCATAGCCAAACGCGCCGTACAAGGCACCTGCTTTGTACATACCGGCCAAGCTCAACGCGTTGGACTTGGCCTGTGCAGCGTTGGTGTTGCCTTCTGCCAGGTTGACGTAAGCGATTGCGCCGGTGAAACCGTTCATCTCCGGGCTGGTATAGGCGATCACATCAGGCTGGCGGCCATCGAAAGCGGCATATGCGGAATCGACGGTGGCGTTGCTGGTGACGCCGCCCAGCAGCGCGCGGTTATCGGCGATGCTGTCGCCAAAAATATCCAGCTTGCGCGTGGCCAGTTTGTATGGCGTGTCGTGGCGTCCCAGCAGCACGGTACCCATACTGTCGCTCTTCAGTCCCAGGAAGGAATTGCGTGTGGCAAAAGTGCTGGTTCCTGAACCATCCATATTGATCTGTTGCTCGATCTGCCAGATTGCCGACAGGCCATCGCTTAGCCCTTCCGCGCCCTTGAAGCCCAGTTTGGATACGTTGCTGGATACGGCGTTTTTGCTCGCACCGGCAACGCCGAGAGCAGACGAACCGGTGCGGATGAAATCAAACGACATATCGGCCTTGCCATAAATGCTTATTACATTGGCAGTATCGGCCAGCGCCAGCGCAGGGGCTGCAGCAAGGCCGATGATGATGAGTTGCTTCAATTTACGATTCATTAAGTTCTCCATTATGTTGATGTTGAGCTGGTTGCTGCTTGTTTTATGCCTGGTATGTGCCATTCAAACTAACAACGCTTCAAGGCAGTGCGAATATTAGTTTTCTTGTGTTGCAGAATTATTAAGCGCGCGATGTTTTTGGAATGCGGGCAGATTATGGGTCGCTAAGGAAACGTAGGCAGGATCACCTCCAAGTTGCGCTTACGCGCAACGCGCCATGCCTGGCGCACAAATGTAAAAAGCCCCGGCAGTTTCGCTGCCGGGGCCAACATCAGACAACAGTGAGAGTTCTTATTGCATCACAGGCAAGCCGCCGAGATAACCGACTTCAGCCTTGTTCTTATTGATCAGAGGCACGATGCGTGCATGCACCGTTGGATTGGTTGCGTTCAAGTCGCCCGCGTGTTGATAGTTGCTCATGATGTAAGCGTGACCATTCATGTTTTCCACTATCTGCAACCCCGTGGACTCTGCGCCCATCGGCAAGGACAAGATACGCGCCAAGCTTCCTGTATCCACGTGGTAAGCCCAGAGGTAGTTGTTGACGTGGTTAGACGAATCTTCACCAATGAACAAAACGCGCATTCTGTCGGAGAACCACAGATTGTCAGGGCTGGCGATACCGTTCAGATCAGACTTGTTGCCATCCGCATCGGCAACGATGTCTTTACCGATGACGGTGGCTTTCATCAAGGTTGGCACAAAGTCACTGTTGATCGCTGCGCCAGCGGTATCTGCCTGTCCAGGTTTAAGGATCAACTCGTAGACCGCGCCTGACGAGTTGGCCTTCAAACGTATATGGTCAACCGGATCGGTTGCACTGGCCACCATGCCTTTGGTCATACGCGCCATTGCCGCATAAGCCTTGTTCTCTTTGGCGTTGTAGGCCACCCCCTCATATTTCTCAAACTCGGTCGTAGCCCCCATCAAGGCGGCATAGCGGCGGGTTTCAAGGAAGGCGGCTAAGGTTGCGATTGGTGTCGTGCCGCCTACTGCAGGGAAGGCGCCTGTCTTCAGTTGAAGGTATTCGACTTTTGCAACTTCGTGCCCAGTTTTGACAGCGGTAAATCCAGCGGCAGCTGTAGCCGAGGTGAAGAAGAGATCATTAAAGGTCACGCCCGCATCCACCGCTGCTTTGATCTCCGCATGGGTGGCATGCCCCAGATTGACCCACGTCAGGAATGCTTCACCCCCATCACTACCGTTGGGTGACATCTGGTTCCATTTTGCCGCATACAAGCTACCTGCAGATAGATCGCCAGGATTGTCAGCGACGAACATGGTCAGGCTGGTATAGGTGCCATCATCTCCCTGGATGGCCGTGCGCGAGTCGCCGAACATCTGCACCTTTTCGCGCGCGATGCGACCCAGCGTGTACCATTTTTCTACCGTAGTTGTGCCATTGCTGGCGACCGTCACTTCTGGCACGCGACCATAGTGATAAGGCGAAGCTGTCGCCTCTCCATAGATGATACGGAAGGCGTTCATACGTGCGGTGTATTCCATGGCTTGGCAAGATCCATCTACGATTGCGGCATAAGTCGCATCCACTTCGCAACGTGCATCGGGTTCATATTCCTCGGAACCCAAATGCGTGTTCCACGGTGAGCGAGCACCTGCGCAAGGAATCCACAATCCATTGACAGATGAGAAATCGACTTGCTTGATGGATGCGACACTGAACTTGCCGTCTGCGCTGTTCTGATTGAGCTTGGCCAATGTCATCAGCATCGGCTGCTTGCCATACCAGTTCACGCCCGTACTGTCGTTGTTCACATACTCGAAGTGAGTCACCAGATACGGCGTGCCCGCGATATCCATCAATGAATTGGCATCGGGTGTTTGCGGCACGAAAGGAACACCGCCCGCGTCGTTTTGCACTACGCCCGCCTTGTTCTTCACAACGGCAGCGGCTGTGCCATCCGCCGTTTTGCCGGTATCGGTGTTGTTGAACAGATTGACATACGACAGCGGATAGTTCTTTACTGTACCGTCTGTGTAAGTCACGTCCACAGTGGATGTCGTGTAGGTGATCGCACGGTTGGCATCCGACAAGCCAGCGATGTCGGTCGGCGTGAATTTCACCGATTTCACTTTGGCCGGGGCGTTTAGCAAGTGCGCGGTGACATTGGCAAGCGAAGTCGGAGTCAGTCCGGCACCGGTCAGCACCGTGTTGGCTGAGGCAAGGGAATTAACCGTGCCGGCAGTGGTGAGTTGTGCCGCGTGCAGGCCGACATCGATATGCGTGTCGGTGGTCGAAGCACCTGCAACGGTCTGAATAACTTGCGCAACGGCCAAGGCTTTTTGATCGGTCTCATCGGTCACGCCGGCGATGTCTTTCGGACGCACCACCTTATTGCCGCCGAGGCCGCCCAGCGCCGTACTCCCCATGCTCACCGAGCCCAGATTAACTTGCCCAATTTTGAAACTGACCGTATCTCCCGCGCCGTAGATGAACTCGCCATTGGTGCCGGTCACGCCGGATGCGCCACTGCTTGTGGAGTAGTAGGTCACTCCCTTGACGTAGGAATCGGACAGAATGCCCGTGCTGGTGGAGCTGCTGGGGATGGAACTGCTACTCCCGCTGCAGCCCGCCAGAGCAAGAGTTGAAACCACCGCCAAATAAATAACTTTCATGCGCATTTCCATCTAATGACTCCCTGTAGTGATTGAAAAGGAAGCAACAGGATAGGCTGGCAAGATTGCAATCCAGTGAAATGTTTATGGCGGTTCAGTGAAATTTATGTGTCAAACAATAAGGGGCATTAGCCGACCTGGATGCCGGTTTGCGCCGCCGTTTCAATTATTATCTGAATGAGACAAGCCGCCATCTCACGCACATCAATCGCATTCTGGCCGGGGAGGAGCCGCTTTGGCAGGCCGAGCCTTTCTGTGCGCTTGCAACGCGGGAGCGCATCGAATTGATCGCGCCCATGCAACTGCGCCACCGCATACCGTTGCCGCAGGATTTATTTGAAAGCGTGGCGGAAAGTTAAATCAGGTAAAGCGAGAACGTGGCCAGCGTGGCCCCGATCAAGGCGCCGGCCAGCACGTCACTGGGATAATGCAGACCGAGTATCGGGCGCGACAGGGCAACCAGCACGGTGAACGGCAATACCAGCCAGATCAGGGCAGGGAAATAGGCAACGGCTATGATGCTGAAAGCGACGGCATGCAGGGTGTGGCCGGACGGAAAGCTGAACTGATCGAGCGGCTGGCTGTTGCAGATGATATCCGGATAGACATTGAATGGGCGCGGCCGCAGGGTTTTGCCCTTGATCGATTTGTACAGTGCTGTGCAGATCAGGCCAACGGCGAGCATATGTGTAACGGCCGGTAAGGCGGCTGAAGGGTTGCTCAGCAAAAGCAGCAGCATCAGCAGATACCAGAAGATGCCATCGCCGAGGCGGCTGACCAGACGAAACAGGTCGCGCGCAAATGAGTTACGGTTTAGCCTGTTAAAGAACAGGCACAGTTCAATGTCCCAGCAGTTAATCTGTTGCAGGCGATAGCTCAGTCTGGACATGGTTCGCTCCCCGCGTCTTCACAAGTCCTGCCAGCACACTCTCCAGTTGTTCCGCGATGTGCTCCCATGTCAGCGTTGCGACTGTCTGGCGTGCCTGGGTACGCAAGCGCTGTATGCGATCCGGATTGGTAATCAGAGCGGCGGCCTGGCCGACAAATGAGGTGGTATCGTCAAACGGTGCGAGCAGGCCATTCACGTCGTGGCGAATATGCTGGTGCGCGGCAGCGTATTCGTATGCCAGAACTGCAAGGCCGCTGGCCATCGCTTCTACGGTGACATTGCCGTAGGTTTCGGTCAGGCTGGGATAGAGGAAGATGTCGCCCGATGCATAGTGCGCCGCGAGATCATCCCCCGTGCGCATGCCGGCAAAGATGACGTGTGGATGCTGCTTCTCCAGTGCAGCGCGCGCAGGGCCGTCACCGACCATCACCAGCCTGGCCTCGGGCCTTGCTGCGCGCATCTGCTCGAATGCCTGGATCACTGTCGGTAAATTCTTTTCCGGCGCGAGCCGGCTGACGAGAATGACTACGGGGGTATCATCTGTCGCCCCCCATTGCTGGCGCAGTTCAACATTGCGCTTTGCCGGGTGAAACAATTCTGCATTCACGCCGCGTGATACCACCAATACGTTCTTGTAACCCGTTTGTGTCAACTCCCGTTGCAATGAGCTGGTGGGCACCATGGTGCAATCGGTCTTGTTATGGAAGTATCGCAGATAGGCCGCGATCGGCTTGTTCAACCAGCCCACGCCGTAGTGCTGGCTGTAGTTATGAAAGTTGGTATGGAAATCCGTGCTGACCGGAATCCCCAATTTGCGTGCGGCAGAACATGCCGACCAGCCCAGCGGTCCCTCGGTTGCAATATGCACGATGTCCGGGCGTTGCTTTTGCCACAGGCGCAGCAACTTGCCTCTTGCGGGCAGCCCGGATTTAAGTCCCGGGTAACCGGGAATCGGCATCCCCGCCACCAGCGTTTCTTCATAACCCGATTCCCGGGCTGCACGGTCTTGTGCGTGTTGGCGCGGGCGGATTACACAAACCTGATGCTGTCGTTGCCGCAGGCCATCGATCATGCAGCCGACGGTGATGGCCACGCCATTGACTTCCGGTGGGTAAGTCTCGGTCACCATCGCAATCCGCAACGGTGTCGAGGTGTGTTGGGCAAGAGTGTGATTTGTCGTATGCATGTGCGCATCATGTCGCGCATGCATGAAAGTTTGATTAAGCTTTTTTGAAGAGTTGATGACAGTGATGGGTCATGCGATCAGGATCAGTGTCCAGACCACCAGCACATTGATCAGGCTGGCAAGCACAGCCGCGCTGCCGATGTCCTTGGCGCGTTTGGCGAGATCGTGATCGTCGAGCGAAACACGATCGACGGTTGCTTCCACCGCAGAATTCAGCAGTTCGACGATCAGCACCAGCAGTACGCTGGCTATCATCAACGCCTTGCCGAAGTGGCTGACTGGCAGCCAGAGCGCCAGCGGAATCAGCACGGCGGCCAGCATAACTTCCTGACGGAAAGCATCTTCGTGTTTGTATGCGGCACGGAATCCGGCCAGCGCATAGCCGAATGCATTCCACAATCGTCTCAAACCGGTCTTGCCTTTGTGGGGGCTTTCCATTGTTGTGCTCATGTAATGAATCAAACTGTCAGGCAGCCACTACTTGAGAAAATGTTTCGCATAGCGGTCGCTCATGCGCGACATCGGCAGCAGGATCAACAGGTCGGCGGTATTGAATTCCGCATCCCATGCCGGTTCGCCGCAGATATAAGCGCCCAGCCGCAGGTAACCTTTGAGCAACGGCGGGATCGGTGCATCGAGGTGCTGATTCAGCGCATGCAGCGGCAACGGGTTACGTGGGAACACGCTGTATTCGACGGGAGCGGCATAGATGCGGTGCAGTTTGCGGTAGATGCTGGCCGCGACATGGCCGCCATCGCCCATGCCGATGCTGGCGCAGCCGATCAGGTATTCGTGGTGATGCTGCAGCATGTATTGGGCGAGGCCGCCCCACAGCTGGGTGATGGTTGCGCCGTCGCGGTAATCCCAGTGCACGCAGGAACGACCCACTTCCACCATGCGGTCGCTCAGGTGCAGCAAACGGGTCAAATCGAATTCGGTCTGCGCATAGTAGCCGCCGATTTTCTGCGCCTGCTCTGGCGGGAGTATGCGGTAGGTGCCGACCACTTTGTTCCCGTCGCTTTCGCGCACCAATAAATGCTCGCAGTATTTGTCGAAAATATCGCGGTCGATGCCTTCGCTTGCGCTGGGCAGGTTCGCGCCCATTTCTTCGGCGAATACCTTGTAGCGCAGGCGTTGCGCTTCCAGTACCTCCGATTCGCTGTGTGCCAGGCTGGTGATCAGGCGGCGTTGAACTGCGGGCCGGGATTGTCGGTTAAGTTCCAGCATTGCATCTCCTGGGTTGATTGAAGATGCGTGCAGGTTATTGAATCCTTGTTGCAGCGCGATGACGGGAATATGAAAGATGTGTTAATTGTTTGGGAGATGAAATCTGGCTGTCACAGTGCTACCGCATACTTGCGCATTTTGCTTCGGGAGTTATTTATGGAAAGTCCATACAAAGGTAAAACTGGCCTGCGTCGTTTATGGAATGCCTTCGGTTAACCGTTCAGGACTTCCTGGTTATGCAGCCACTGTCAATACTCAAAACACTCATGCTGCTCAAGCCTTACCGAACATATCCTGCGGCAATGGGATGCGATGCCGCAATTGCAGCGGTGTGACAAGCTCGATGCGTTGACGCGAGGCGGCGTCGGAACATGAAGGGTTCGCATCCCACACCGGCTCTTCGCCCAGCAGGATACGGTCAATGTGTGCCAAACGCGCGCCGGTTTCGCTCAAGTAATAGTTGAAACGGCGCTGCACCCCGACATCAAGCAGGCGGGCTCCGTAGTAACAAAGATGTGACAGGCGGCTTGCGCGCAGCAGGTTTTCCGCGCCTGCCAGCATCGCCACACCCCGCATGGCCAAGGGCCGCGGACAATCGAAATGTTTCGCAACGTATTCCGCCAATTCATTACGATGCGTATCCATAAGGTCGCCCGGCATGGCAAACAGGTATTTGCGCACATGCATATCCATAGCCCACTCCGCTGCTGCATGGGTCAGCGTATGGACATTCAGCCATATCTTTTCATGTGCGGGAACGAAGTGGTTATGCGCGAT
>JANLID010000006.1 GCA_024654105.1 Gallionella sp.
TACGGCTTTCGGACATTTAGAATGCTGGAACTGGCGCTATATCATGTACTTGGAAAGCTGCCCGAGCCAAAACTTACCCACTCATTTTACTGACGAACCGAGTATTTTGACGAGCCCAGCGTGCTGGCAGAATACGCGAGCTATGAAGAGGCGGTGCAGGCGGTCGACGCGAAACTGTCCGGCAACGAGAACGGCGCGTCCAAGGTCTATCGCGTGGATATTCCCGGCAAGAATGAGAGCGTGTTCGGTGTGGCGATGAAAGGGAGCGGCGACGGCAAATACATGGATGACCGGTTCATCATGTCGGAGATCGATTTCCGTGACGTGAAATCCACTGCGCATCTGCCCTATGATGTGCTGGTTTCAGGCAACAAGGTCTATGCCCTGTATGCGCGCTTTCGCATTGCGATCAATTTTCCTGATTTGAGCATGATGGGGAAGAACAGCTTCATGAACATCATGAAAACGCCGGAAGCGATTCGCCTTGTGTTACAGAAAACCGTGCAAAAATAGGAAGATTCGGCGCATACCTTGTTAACCATCTACCATCGAGAGAAATAATGAGTACGGCAGTGCAACTACCCGAAACTGATGCCGAAGGTTATCTGGTAGAGCCATTGAACTGGACCGAAGAGGTGGCGGTAGAGCTGGCCCGCCATGAAAATATCCAGCTCACGGAAGAACACTGGGATGCGATTCATTTTATGCGTGAATATTATATGGAGTATCAGATTGCTGCCGATGTGCGCCATGTCATGAAACATCTGGCACAGAAGTACGGAGCAGAATCGCGCAACAAGATATTCGAGCTATTCCCTTATGGCTACGTGAAACAGGCCTGCAAGATTGCCGGCATGAAACGGCCGCGCGGGTGGAGTACGGGCTGAAAATCAATGCCAGGCAATGATGATTGCTGTTGATGTTTCTATTGCTCACATCGCATAGAATCCGCACCTGTTACCTGACAATCACCGACGAACTCAATGACAGTTGCCTGGATCCACTGTAACCCCTGCACCCCGGATATCAGATGTGGCTCGCGCTCTTGATTTGAGATCGGAATAAGAGCACACATATGGACATCATTTTTTTGCGCGAACTCAAGGTCACCACCCTGATCGGCATCTACGAATGGGAAAAGCGCGTGCCGCAAACCCTGCAAATCGACCTCGACATCGCTCTGCCCGACAGCCGCGCCTGCATTAGCGACGAAATCAAGGACGCGCTGGATTATGCCGATGTCGCGCAACACATCCAGACCGTGTTGAGCGAAGGACACTTCTCTTTACTGGAAACTCTGGCCGAACACATCGCACAAATCATTCTCAAGGACTTCAACGCCCCGTGGGTCAAGGTCAGCGTCGCCAAACTGCAGGCAATCCGCAATTGCAAAATGGTGGGGATTAGTATCGAGCGGGGGCAAGTGAAATAATGCCAACTTGTAAAATGGCACTGCGGCCATAAGTTTGCTCAGAGCCAGCGCCGGGTTGCTGGATTGAAACACTTTCCGCACTAAGGAAACGCAGATTAATTCGTCATCCCGCGCAGGCGGGTATCCAGCTGCTTGATTTGACTGGGTTCCCGCCTGCGCGGGAACGACAAAACCGAATAAACCCGCGTTTCCCTAACAACGTGGCGGTGCAGGGCATGGTTTGCAATATCACTCTTGTGCTGGAGTCCAGACACGCAAGGATTCGCTCTGGCGGGATATGATCGGTCTTTTGTCCTGTGTTTCAGGGGTCAATCAGCGTCACCATTGCCGTTGCCGTGCCGCCTTTGCCATCTGAGATAGTGTAGCTGAAGCTCGTGCTTCCGAAGCCGCCTTGAGGGGAAAACATCAGATAGCCATTATTGCCCTGGGAGATGGATCCGGTATCCGGCTGGGTGAATGACACGATGCTCAGCGCATCACCGTCTGGATCCCGGTCGTTTGCCAGCACATCCAGAAGCGAATTCGCGTATGCCGAAACTGAATATCTGTCATACACAGCTACCGGGGGCCGGTTGACGGCCTGGACGGTCACCGTGACCTGGGCGGTGCTGCTTGCGCCCTTGTCGTCTGCAATCGTATACGAGAATGTATCCTGTCCGGTGAAGCCGGGCGCGGGAGTGTAGCTGACCATGTTGTTGCTAATAATTGCGTTCCCATGGGCGGGCGGTGTGACCGAAACGATTGTCAGCGCATCCTGGTCCGGATCGCTATCGTTGGCCAGCACGTCCAGCATGGCCGTTTCGCCACTGTTGGTCGAAAAGGCATCATTCTGGGCACCGGGCGCGCGGTTGACATATTGCTTTACGCCGTTGGCGACGCTGACCTCGCGATCCTGCTGGCGGTAAACATCCACGCTTTGCTTGTGCGGAGTAGTATTGTGCAGCGCACGGGTAAGCCATGCAGGTGCCGTATCAATGTATTCACGGGTCCATTCAACCTTTGCTGGCCCGGCTGATTTTGCTGTTTCAGCTTGAGTCAGGCCGGATGGTGTTGGGCCGGATGGTGTCACGCTGGATGGCAGTTCCACGTCTTCAAGTTTTTCGGTGAAGGTTACAAATTCAAGATCAACCCGCCGATTTTTATAACGCAACTCTTTTGTGTTTGGGTAGCGGGGGCCGTTTTCTCCTTGCCCTTCGGCGACTATGGTGTCGGGGAGCGCCACACCGGTTTCGACCAGATATTTCTTGATTGAAAGTGCGCGGCGTTCGGATAACGCCTGGTTATACCGGGTTGTTCCGATGTTACAGGTGTGCCCGACCAAGTGGATATTGCCGGAATACCCGGATTTGCGCAGGGTTTCGACAACAGAGTCGAGGGTTGTTTTTGCTTCGGGTGTCAGCTTGTCTTTGTCAAATTCGAAAAAAGCATCGGAATACATGGCCGCGCTGGTCTTGACCATGCGCTTTTCAGTTTTCGCCTGAGTTTCGTATTGTCCGGCAGCTGGATCGGCATGCAGATTAGCAGACGGTGCGGCAGGCAAATTGGCAGGTGAGCCGGCAGGCGTTGCGGTGTTCGCCGATGCGTGGGTCAGGCGATTTTCACGTTCCGGACGATAACTATTGCCACCCAGTTCATAACGGTACATGAAATAAAGGCGTTGATCGTTGCGATGCTGTTCCAGGGCGCCCGATTTTTGATATGTTTCGGCGTTAACCGAGAAGCTGTGAGGAGAGTTGGCGATGAATTTTTCCAGCATCACTGACAGTGTGGCCTGATTGCTGGCATCCCGTCCCCATTCGTAATCCAGACCACCACTCAGACGGAGTAGCGATTCGTCGAAATAGCGGCCCAAGCGTGCCCCCAGACCGAAGTCGTAGGGCCGTTCATAGAGACGTGACCGAGTGGAAGTGAGAACGTCCTGAGTATATTGACGACCGTCGGGGTCGGCGCCTGGAAGCGTTACGCTGCCGGTTGAAGTACTGTCGCTGATAGTGCGTTGGCCACTGAGCGCGGCAGAAACATAGGCGCCAAAGAACAGGTTTTCACGTTCCAGCCCGCCACCCAGCGTTACTTTCTGGTCGTGTTGATTATTCTGATCCACTGCCGCAAAAAATTTGCGGACACTCTGGCTGGTCGCATTTTCCATTCCTCCGTCGGGTATCCAGTGGTAGTTCAGCTTGAGGCCACCCGCCGATCCGCTGGCCCATCCCTCGCCAACCCATGCAGCAACGCTGTCTTCCGAGACGACCCAGTAGACCTCTCCTCGGAGTTTGGTTTTGGTGTCATAACCGACGGCAACACGCCCGTTGCTGCCAATATAGGCAAGATTCCCCGGCTGAACTTGCTGCTCCGGTAGATCCGCCGCAGCGGCGAAAGGAGAAAGAACTACCAGCCCAGCGGCGAGAAAATAGGCTTTATTGGTATTCATCATGGGTAATGGTATGTGCTTAATGGAATAGAGCGCGAAAGCATCCAC
>JANLID010000018.1 GCA_024654105.1 Gallionella sp.
TTCGGACATTTAGAATGCTGGAACTGGCGCTATATCATGTACTTGGAAAGCTGCCCGAGCCAAAACTTACCCACTCATTTTACTGACGAACCTAATTTAAGAGGGTAGCGCAGCGGAAGCAGTGTACCGGATGCACGCGCTAATGGCGCTTACTCGCTGGAAGTGCAACACGCCCGTGCGGCTTGAAAAAGATGCGGCGGAACTATGCGGGCTGATAACCTGGTATTGATCCGGTCGTCAGTCTGAATGGTGATAGAAGTCTGCAAATTTCCTGTCCTCAATGAGGATATGATCCCGTAACCAGTTCTGCAATCTGCTCATAACCTGCGAGTGTAATATGACATTACCGGACAAGAACTCATTTTGAAGACTGAATATCTCATTTTTAAAGGCATCATGCAGCCGTCTGTGGTCATGAAATGCCTCATAGTTTATTTTCTTCATGAAGGCTTCTTCATGGGCAAAATGATAATGCGTATATTCAGACAGTGACTCGAGGGTCTTTTCGAAAGTATCCGGGCCCTCGCCATTCATCAATGCATCATGAAGTTCATTCATAATGCCAATCCACCTTTTATGCTGGTCATCGATTTCTCTGATGGAGAGAGAAAATTTTTCATTCCAGTCTATACGGGGCATGTCCGCCTCACCTAGTTGATAATTTTCAGCTTTAATACAGGAAGGGAGCGCTTCCTGTCATCAAGGTTTCGCCTTTATGGGCAAAACCGACACAAACCATCACATCGGGTCGAATCATAAGGCACCGCAATCTTCCCGTCCATGGGTTTAACCCCCCACGTTTTCATGTGAGCCATACGGCGGAAGGCGCTACGTTTTTCCGCCTTACAAATTCATTTCAATGCGCCTCATCCCAATTCTTCCCCTCCCCCAACTCCACCAGCAGCGGCACCTGCAGCTCGGCGACGCCGCACATCAGCTTGGGCAACCTGTCCTTGACCAGGTGCAGTTCCGCTTCCGGCACTTCCAGCACCAGTTCGTCGTGGACTTGCATGATCAGGCGGCTGTGCAGCTTTTCGGTTTCCAGCCAGTGCTGCACCTTGATCATCGCGAGCTTGATTAAATCCGCCGCAGTGCCCTGCATCGGCGCGTTGATCGCGGCGCGTTCGGCGCCCTGGCGTTTCATGCCGTTGCTGGCGTTGATCTCGGGCAACCATAGCCTGCGGCCGAACACGGTCTCGACGTAGCCTTGCTGCCTAGCTTGCTCGCGGGTGCGCTGCATGTAGTCGGCCACGCCGGGATAGCGCGCGAAGTAGCGGTCGATGTAGGCCTGCGCCGCGCTGCGTTCGATGCCGAGCTGTTTGGCGAGGCCGAACGAGGACATGCCGTAGATCAGGCCGAAATTGATGACCTTGGCGTAGCGGCGCTGTTCGCTGTCGACCTCATCTGGCGCGACCATGAATATCTCGGCGGCGGTGGCACGGTGGATGTCTTCGTTGTTGGCAAAGGCTTGCAGCAGCCCCGCATCGCCGGACAGGTGCGCCATGATGCGCAGCTCGATCTGCGAGTAATCCGCCGACACGATGCGGCTGCCCGGTGGCGCGATGAATGCCTCGCGGATGCGCCGACCTTCGGCGGTGCGCACCGGGATATTTTGCAGGTTGGGGTCGCTGGAAGCTAAACGCCCGGTGACCGCGACCGCCTGCGAATAACTGGTGTGTACGCGTCCGGTATTGCGGTCCACCATCTGCGGCAGCTTGTCGGTGTAGGTGGATTTGAGCTTCGCCATGCCGCGATAGTCGAGCAGGATTTTCGGCAGCGGATAATCGAGCGCGAGCTCCTGCAATACTTCCTCGTCGGTGGACGGCGTGCCGCTCGGCGTTTTTTTCTTCACCGGCAATTGCAGTTTGTCGAACAGGATTTCCTGAATCTGCTTCGGCGAATTCAAGTTGAACGGTTGCCCGGCCGCCTCATGCGCCCTGGCTTCCAGCGCGATAAGCTTTTCACCCAGTTCGCGGCTCTGGATTCTCAGCAGATCGCAGTCGAGCAGCACGCCGTTGCGTTCCATCGTATAGAGCACATGCATGCCCGGCAATTCGATATCGCGATACACATGCTGCAACCCGCTCTGCACCGCGATCTGCGGCGCGAGCGCATGGTGCAGTTGCAGCGTGATGTCGGCATCCTCGGCGGCGTAGCACGCGGCGGTGTCGAGATCGACCTGGTCGAAACAAATCTGCTTCGCGCCCTTGCCCACCACCTCGGTGTAGCTGATGGTTTTTACATTGAGATGACGCAGCGCGAGGTTATCCATGTCGTGCGGCTTGTGGCTCTCCAGCACGTAGGATTGCAGCAGCGTGTCGTCGTGGATGCCTGCCAGTGCGATGCCGTGGTTGGCGAAGATGTGCAGGTCGTATTTGAGGTTCTGTCCGAGCTTCTTATGCTGCGCGCTTTCCAGCCACGGCTTGAGCTTGTGCAAGGCGTGATTGCGGTCGAGCTGATCCGGCGCGCCGGGATAGATGTGCGCCAGCGGCAGATAGGCGGCGTGATGTGGCGTGATCGCGAACGAGATGCCGACCAGTTGCGCGTTCATCACGTCGAGGCCGGTGGTCTCGGTATCCACGCACACCAGTTCGGCGGCGAGCAGCCTTTCCAGCCAGGCGTCGAGTTGCGCTTCGGTCAGGATGGTTTCGTAGTGCGCGCTGTCGGTGCGGGTAGGGGCGGTGCCGAACATATCCTGATGTGCAACGCCATTCCCTCCCCCTTGCAGGGGGAGGGTTAGGGAGGGGGTAGAAACTTTGCGGATATTACCCCCATCCCAACCTTCCCCCTGGGAGGGGGAAGGAGCACCGATCTCGCGCAGCCAGGTCTTGAAGTCGAAGCGCTCATACAGGCGGCGCAGTTGTTCCGTGTCCGGCGCGGGCGGCATCAGCTCACTATAAGCCTGCGGCAATGCCACGTCGCATTTCACGGTAAGCAGGCGGCGCGCCTGCGGCAACCAGTCCAACGCGCGGCGCAGGTTCTCGCCGACTACGCCGCCGACTTCATCGGCATGTTGCATCAAATTATCCAGCGTACCGTATTGTGCGAGCCACTTCACCGCAGTTTTTGGGCCGACCTTCTCCACGCCCGGCACGTTGTCCACCGCATCGCCAGTCAAGGTCAGATAATCCGGGATGCGCTCCGGCGGCACGCCGAATTTGGCATTCACGCCCGGCACGTCGAGCGTTTCGTTGTTCATGGTGTTGATCAACGTGACATGCTCGTTCACCAGTTGCGCGAGGTCTTTATCTCCTGTCGCAACAATACAGCGCACGCCGTCCTGTTCGGCTTGCCTGGCTAACGTACCGATCACGTCATCCGCTTCCACGCCCTCCAGCATCAGCAGATTCCAGCCGGACGCGGCGATGGCCTGGTGTAGCGGCTCGATCTGGCGCACCAGGTCGTCAGGCATTGCCGGGCGGTGCGCCTTGTATTCGGGATACCAGTCGTCGCGGAAAGTTTTGCCTTTTGCGTCAAATACGCACAGGCTATAATCCGCCGGGTAGTCGTGACGCAGTTTGCGCAGCATGTTGAGCACGCCGTAGATCGCACCGGTCGGAAAACCTTCGCGGTTGCGCAGATCCGGCATCGCGTGGAACGCGCGGTAGAGGAAAGAGGAGCCGTCCACCAGGAGCAATGTTTTACCGCCTGCCAGCGGTAATGCTTTAGCGAAACTCATTTCATTTGTTTTCATTCTCAGCCTAAAGGAAATTGCATGAGCGCATCGTCCAAATTACCCACCCCCGCACTGCCGGAAGCATGGAATTCCAAAGAGGCGTGGCGCGTGTTTGGCATTATGTCAGAGTTCGTCTCCGCTACCGAACGTCTCAACCATATCCATCCTGCGGTCAGCATTTTCGGCAGCGCGCGCACCAAGCCCGGGCAGCCCTATTACAAGCTCACCGAAGAAATCGCACGGCTGCTTTCGGATGCCGGATTTTCGGTCATCTCCGGCGGTGGCCCCGGCATCATGGAGGCCGCCAACAAGGGTGCGTACTACGGCAAATCGCCCAGCGTCGGCCTGAACATCCAGTTACCGCACGAGCAGGTCGGCAACCACTACCAAAATATCAGCCAGACCTTCCAGCATTTTTTCGCGCGCAAGGTGATGTTCGTGAAGTTCGCCAGCGCCTATGTGGTGATGCCAGGCGGTTTTGGTACGCTGGACGAGCTGATGGAAGCCTTGACGCTGGTACAGACCGGCAAGACCCGCAAGATGCCGATCATTCTGGTAGGCAGCCAATTCTGGGGCGGACTGATCGAATGGTTCCGCACCGCACTGCTGGAAGAAAAAGTTATCAGCCCGGAAGATATGAATTTGGTACAAATAATCGATGACCCTGAAGCAGTGGTCAGCGCGATTTTCAAACACTACGAGACACGCGGTTTCGAGCCGTCAGAAGCGGAACGCGAGCGCCAGCTTTATTTGTAAGAAACAGCCTTAAAAATTGCTACGGAGGGCGTCTGATGGAACTACTAGCCATTCCACTAGGCTGCCAAAATACAGCAGCCAAGTGGCTGGTTATGCGGCGTTGCGCGGTACTCGAAATCCTCATGTACTTTGTGTACATTCCGGTTTCTGCGCTCCGTGCGCCTTGCATCCATCCCTCCTCGCGAATTTTTTAGACTATTTCTGAGATTTTTAACGGCAGTTTTCATGCAGCACATACAAAGCTTTGCGCCCATCGAAGACGCGGATGCAAAAATCCTCATTCTGGGCAGCATGCCAGGCGAGGCTTCGCTCCGCGCGGGACAATACTATGCGCATCCCCGCAACCTGTTCTGGCACATCATGGGCGAACTGCTCGGCACTGGCCCGGCTTCGCCTTACGTCCAGAGAGTTCAAGCGCTGAAATCGGCCAGGATCGCCCTGTGGGACGTGCTCCGTTCATGCCGCCGCAAAGGCAGCCTGGACTCCAGTATCGATAATGACTCGCTCGTCCCAAACGATTTTGCGGCGTTCTTTCTGCACCATCCGAAAATTACCCGTGTTTTCTTTAACGGCATCAAGGCAGAAGCATGCTACCGCAAACGGGTGCGGCCATTCATTGATATCGGGCATATCGAATATCGGCGTCTGCCTTCCACCAGCCCGGCGAACGCATCCATTTCCAGCGAGCGCAAGCTTGAGGCATGGCGTGCCATAACAGAATAATCACCGCCATCAAAATCCACACATGACCGCGCAGCTCCTCCGCACATCGGCTAAAATGCGCCCATTCCAACTCATCGAGGTGAATGCGATGCGCTTCCTATCCTTTTTGCTGCTGGGCTGCTTTTCCCTGGCCGCTTTCGCCCAGCAGCCGATCCCCGGCAACCTCGAACCGCTGCACCCGCCGCCCGCGTTCGATGCCGGGACGGATGCGGCCCCCGGCGATGCGCCCGAAGTGACCATTTCCAAGGAAACCGAGCAGACCGTCGAGGAATATCGCGCAGGCGGCAAGCTGTACATGATCAAGATCACGCCAAAACATGGCGTACCTTATTATCTGGTGGACGACCGGGGTGACGGCAAATTTTCGCGGCAGGAAAGCCTTGACTCCGGTCTGCGCGTGCCGCGCTGGATCATTCATAGCTTCTAGAAATGGCGGTTTTTACCAGCGTCTCCGAAGCGGAACTGACTGTATGGCTGGGCGATTATTCCATAGGCCAATTGCTGGAATTGCAGCCCATCTCATCCGGCATCGAGAACACCAATTATTTCGTGACCACCAGCAACGGCCGCTTCGTGCTCACACTATTCGAGAAACTCAGTACCGATGAATTGCCGTTTTACCTGAATCTGATGGCGCATCTGGCGCGTCACGGCATCCCTTGTCCCTGCCCGGTGGCGAATCGGCGCAATCAATTTCTGGGTGAGCTTAACGGCAAGCCTGCCTGCATCGTCAGCCGCCTGAGCGGGAAGTCCGTTATTACGCCGAACAGCCAACAGTGCGCCGCGATCGGCGCGATGCTCGGGCAAATGCACAGCGCCGGACAAAGCTTTTCGCAGATCATGCCCAACCCGCGCGGCGCGGCATGGCGTGCGGCAACCGCGCCGCAGGTGCGTCCGTTCCTGGATGCGGGGCAGGCCGCGTTGCTGGACAGCGAGGTTGCGCTGCATGCGCGGCAGAACTGGGCGGCGCTGCCACAGGGGGTGATTCACGCCGACCTGTTCCGCGACAACGTGCTGCTGGAAGGCAATCGTGTCGGCGGACTGATTGACTTTTATTTTGCGTGCAGCGACGCGCTGCTGTATGACGTGGCGATCACCGTGAACGACTGGTGCATGAACACCGACGGCACGCTGGACGCGGTACGCGCACAGACTTTTTTGCGCGCCTACCACGCGGTGCGCCCGCTGCTGGATAACGAGCGCGACGCGTGGCCGCTGATGTTGCGCGTCGCCGCATTACGTTTCTGGCTGTCGCGCCTGTTCGATCTGCACCTGCCGCGCGACGGCGAACTGATCCACGCGCATGATCCGCGCCACTTCGAGCGGATACTGAAAAATCACATCGCAACGGCGCAGGCCGTCTGGTTATAAGGAGAAATAATGGAGCCGCAACGTTTACAGGCCATACAAGGCTGGCAGTGGATCAAGCAGGGCTATGCGCTGTTTATGAAAGCGCCGCTACTGTGGGTCGTGATACTGCTGATCTGTTTCATCGCGGCAGCCGGATTATCCGCCGTGCCGGTGATCGGCGAGCCGCTCGCCAGCCTGCTGTTGCCGGCGGTCTTGGTTGGCCTGATGGTCGGCTGCCGCGCGCTGGAGCAAGGCGACGAACTGGAACTGGCGCACCTGTTCAGCGGCTTCCGGCAGCGCACCGCGCAACTGGTCACGCTGGGCGGCGTCGCGCTGGTCGGGCAATTCCTGATTTTCGGCGCGATGATGATGGTCGGCGGCGCCACGCTGGTCAGCATCTTGACAAGCGGCCAGCCCGTCGAAGATCCCGAAATCATCAAGCAGGCGATAACCGGCGCCGGCCTCGCTATCCTGCTCGGCATCACGCTGTTCAGCGTGCTGCTGATGGCCATGCAGTTCGCGCCGATGCTGGTTTACTTCAATAACATTGCGCCGATTAACGCGATGAAACTCAGCCTGCGCGCTTTCGTCGCCAATATTGGCGCAATGTCGGTGTATGGCGTGGCATTCATGATCCTGGCGATCCTGGCGAGCATCCCGATGATGCTTGGCTGGCTGGTGCTGCTGCCGGTCATGTTCACGTCGCTATATGCCTGCTATTGCGACATTTTTCCCGTCGCAAAGGAGAATCAGCAGGCCCTCGATGAGGGTGATGCCTTCACGCCGGACAAGGGCGTGTTTTAATTCACATGTAAATGCCATGTAGGGGCGGATTTATCCGCCCACGGGCGAATGAATTCGCCCCTACACGGCGGTGAGCTTCGCGTATTCCAGCGCCAGCCATTTACTACCCGCACGCTTGAAATTGACCTGCACGCTTGCATCCGCGCCGCTGCCTTTGGCGCCCGTGATCGTGCCTTCGCCGAACTTCTGATGGAACACGCGCTGGCCGATGCGCCATAACCCAACCCCCCTCAATCCACCATTATCAGGGGGGAAGCCAGCTCCCTCCCCTGATAAGGGGAGGGCTGGAGAGGGGTTTCGCGCTGCAAACCTCGGCGTCAGCCAATGCAACAAACCCTCCGGCAACTCGCGCAAGAAGCTCGATACCCTGCCGTAACTCATCTGACCATGCAACATGCGGCTCTGCGCGAAACTCAGGTACAGCCTGCGCCGTGCGCGGGTGATCGCCACATACATCAGGCGGCGTTCTTCATCCACCCCGCCGTCTTCGCGCTGACTGTTCTGATGCGGGAATAAACCCTCTTCCAGCCCGGTAATGAAAACGGTGTGAAATTCCAGCCCCTTGGCGGAATGTACGGTCATCAGATGCAACGCATCGTCCTGATCGCCCGCCTGGTGCTCGCCCGCCTCCAGCGAGGCGTGGGTGAGAAACGAGGTCAGGCTGTCGTCCTCGTTCTCGTGCACGAACAGTGTCGCCGCGTTGACCAGCTCATTGAGGTTTTCCAGCCGCTCCTCGGCCTCGCGTTTCTTCGCGCCGGTTTCGTTCCGGTAATGCGCGATCAGCCCGCTGTGGTACAACACATGCTCGATGATTTCCGGGAGCGGGAGGGTGGCGCCGGAGACGCCGGGCACCCCCCGGCCTACTCCTTGCGGGTGGAGCGGCAATTCGCGCGTCGCGCTGCGCAGCGATTCGATCAGCGCGACGAAGGCCGACACCTTGCCACCCATACGGGCGGCAGCATCAAATAAGGTTGTGTTGAACTGTCTGGCACTTTCCTGCAACTGCTCGATGCTGCGCGCGCCGATGCCGCGCGTCGGGAAGTTGATGATGCGCAGCAGCGCGTTGTCGTCATCGGTGTTCTCCATCAGGCGCAGGTAAGCCAGCGCGTGCTTGATCTCCTGCCGTTCGAAGAAGCGCAAGCCACCGTAGACGCGGTATGACAGCCCGGCGGACACCAGCGCATGCTCCAGCACGCGCGACTGCGCGTTGGAACGGTACAGCAGCGCAATCTCCTTGAGATTGATCCCCTCGGATTTCAACTGCTTGATTTCATCGACGATGAATCCGGCCTCGTCCACGTCGGTCGCGGCCTCGTACACGCGCAACTGCTCGCCGCCGTTCTCAGCCGTCCACAAGTTCTTGCCGAGGCGGTTGCGGTTGTTGCTGATCAGCACGTTGGCCGCTTCGAGGATGTTGCCGTGCGAGCGGTAATTCTGCTCCAGCTTGATGACGCTCTCGATATGAAAGTCGCGCAGCAGCTCCTGCATGTTGCCGACATTCGCGCCGCGAAACGCATAGATCGACTGGTCGTCGTCGCCCACCGCAAAGATTGAAGATTGCTTTCCACGTTCGCCTCCTCTCCCGCTTGCGGGATAACCAGCGACTTGGCCGCCGTTGTTTGGTGGCCTAGTCGAATGGCTAGTCGTTTCACCAGAGGATTGAGGTGAGGGCATGCGACACTCATCCGCACCCGCCAGCAACTTTAGCCAACGGTATTGCAGCGGGTTGGTGTCTTGGAACTCATCCACCAGGATGTGCCTGAAGCGCTCCTGGTAATGCTCGCGCAACTGCTGGTTGCGTTGCAGCAGTTCGTGGCAGCGCAGCAGCAGCTCGGAAAAATCCACCACGCCTTCGCGCTGGCACTGCGCGTCGTACTCGGCAAAGATCTCCACCTTGCGCCGCGTGTAGGGATCGTAGGCTTCCACCTCGCTCGCGCGCAGCCCCTGATCCTTGCTGGAGCTGATGAAGTTCTGCACCTCGCGTGGCGGGTACTTTTCATCGTCCACGTTCATCGCCTTCATCAGCCGCTTGATCGCCGAAAGCTGGTCACCGGAATCCAATATCTGGAAGGTCTGCGGCAGATTTGCCTCGCGAAAATGTGCGCGCAACATGCGGTTGCACAGGCCATGGAACGTGCCGATCCATAGCCCGCGCGTGTTGATCGGCAGTATCGCCGACAGGCGCGTCACCATCTCCTTTGCCGCCTTGTTGGTGAAGGTCACCGCGAGAATACCGTGTGGATTCACCTGTCCGGCGCTGATCAGATAGGCGATGCGCGTGGTCAGCACGCGCGTCTTGCCGCTGCCTGCCCCGGCGAGAATCAGCGCGGATTGGGCGGGGAGTTTGACGGCAGCACGTTGTTCGGGATTGAGGCCGGAAAGCAGGGAAGCATTCATGGCGGGATTATCCCACAGCAATGTTGGACTTCTGAAATTTCATTGGCAGCTTTTCTTGACGTACAATCGTTCCGCCGAGCCTCAATGGGGGGCAGTGTGAAGGAGGTTTGCAGTGAAAAAAATAACCAAGGCGGTTTTTCCCGTTGCCGGCATGGGCAGCCGTTTCCTGCCCGCCACCAAGGCCAGCCCGAAAGAGATGATGCCGGTGGTGGACAAGCCGCTGATCCAGTATGCGGTGGAAGAGGCGGTGGCTGCGGGCATTACCGACATGGTGTTCATCACCGGGCGCAACAAGCGTGCCATTGAGGACCATTTCGACACAGCCTACGAGCTGGAAGCGGAACTTGCCGCGCGCGGCAAACAGGAACTGCTGGACATGGTGCAGGAGGTGGTGCCAAGGCATGTAAATTGCATTTACATCCGCCAGCCCGAGACGCTGGGGCTGGGGCACGCCGTGCTGTGCGCGCAGCCGGTGGTGCAGGATGAACCGTTCGCGGTAATTCTGGCTGATGACCTGATCGATGGTGACCCTCCTATTGTCAAGCAGATGATGGACATATTCCGGCGGCACCAGTGTTCGATTCTGTGCGTGCAGAACGTGCCGCGCGAACATACCGGGAGCTATGGCATCGTCAGCAGCACCAACCTGGAACCGGGAGTGGAGCGGGTCAACACCATCGTCGAGAAACCGAAGCCGGAAGACGCACCTTCGACGCTGGCCGTGGTCGGGCGCTACATCCTGACGCCGCGCATCTTTCATCACCTGGCTCAGGTGCAGTCTGGTGCGGGCGGCGAAATCCAGTTGACCGATGGCGTTGCCGCGCTGATGCAGGAAGAGCAACTGCTGGCTTATCGTTTCAACGGCATTCGCTACGATTGCGGCTCCAAGCTGGGCTATTTGCAGGCGCAGGTGGCGTTCGGCTTGAGGCATCCGGAAGTGCGCGACGAGTTCGCTGCATATCTGGATAGTTTGAAATAGAGCGTGACCATTTCCATTCAGCACGTGCGCGACATTCTGCAACAGGCCGAATTGCTGTGCCCGGCGGAGCAGGTGCAGGCATCGCTGCACAAGGTTGCGCGGCAGGTCAACGCCGCATTGGCGGACACGCATCCGCTGGTGTTGTCGGTGATGGGCGGCGCGGTGGTGTTTACCGGGCAGTTGCTGCCGCTGCTCGATTTTCCGCTGGATTTTGATTATGTGCATGTGTCGCGTTATGGCAGCAACCGGGAGGGCGGCCAGATGCACTGGAAAGTTGAGCCACGCGAGAATGTGCGCGGCCGTGTGGTGCTGGTCGTGGACGACATTCTCGATGAGGGACACACTCTGGCAGCATTGCGCCAGCGCGTGATGGAATTGGGCGCGAGCCAGTTCTACAGTGCGGTGTTTGCCGACAAGCGGCATGGCAGGGCAAAACCGATCCATGCCGATTTTGTCGGAATGGAATTGCCGGACCGTTTTGTGTTCGGTTATGGCATGGATATCGAAGGGGCGTGGCGCAACCTGCCCGCCATTTATGCAGTGAAGGCTTAGGACGTGGGAAGTAGGAAGTGCGGGCGGTTCGCCCACTTACCACTTACAACTCCCTGCCCACCATATAAGCGGTAAGGAAAGGAAAATTTTATGTTGGCAATCATTGGCGGCCGCGGCCTGACCGAACTGGCAAGCCTGCAAATAACTCATCGCCAGGTGATGCGCACGCCTTATGGCGAACCTTCCGGCGCGTTTCTGTTCGGCATACTGAATCAGCACGAGGTCATCTTTCTGGCGCGCCACGGTTATGGGCACACTATTCCGCCGCACCTGGTGAACTATCGTGCCAATCTGTGGGCGTTGCGCGAACAGGGGGTAAGCAATGTCGTTTCCGTCGCGACAGTAGGCGGTATCCGCGCCGATCTGACCCCCGGCGTTATCGTCGTGCCGGATCAAATCATCGACTATACCCACGGGCGCGACGCCACCTTTTTCGATACGCGCGACACGCCCTATTCCAACATCAACTTTGCGCTGCCTTACTATCCGAAATTACGCGACCGCATATTGCGCAGTGCGAGCCTTGCGCAACAGCCTTGCGTGGATGGCGGCGTATATGCGGCGACCCAAGGACCGCGCCTAGACAGCATCGCGGAAGTAAATTGCTATGAGCGTGATGGCGCGGACATGGTCGGCATGACCGGCATGCCGGAAACCGCACTGGCCATGGAACTGGAACTGAAATATGCGACCCTCGCCGTTGTGGTGAATTGCGCGGCGGGGCGCGGCGACAGCAAGCGCGGCATCAATCGGGAGCAGGTCAGCGCCACCGCCGGTGCTGCGGTGGAACGGGTGCGCAGCATTCTCGAATGTCTGGTGAAATGCGATGGCGATTAGGCAGGTGCTGCGCATGGGCGATACGCGGCTGCTGCAGTGCGCCGAACCGGTCAGCGACTTCGGCAGCGACGCCTTGCGCGCCCTGCTGGTGGATATGCGCGACACCATGCACGCGCTGAATGGCGCGGGATTGGCCGCACCGCAAATTGGCGTGAATCTGCGCGTGGTGATTTTCGGCGTGGAAAAAAATACGCGTTATCCCGATGCTGAAACGATACCGGAAACCGTGCTCATCAATCCGGTGATCGCGCAACTGGACGACGAAATCGAAGAGGCATGGGAAGGCTGCCTGAGCCTGCCAGGCTTGCGCGGTCTGGTGCCGCGTTTCCGGAACGTCCATTATCGGGGCCGCGACGAATACGGCGCACTGATTGACAGGACAGTAAGCGGATTTCACGCGCGCGTGGTGCAACATGAATGCGATCATCTGGACGGGATCCTGTATCCGATGCGCATTCGGGATATCACCAGATTTGGCTATACCGAAGAATTGTTTCCAGACCAGGTATTGCAGGACGAATAAAGCCGTAACAATTTGGGTCTTGCACCAGCCTCAGGAGGGAAGATCATGACCAGCAGAACAGAGCGTGATTCTTTCGGCGCTATCGAAGTCCCGGCAGAGCGGCTGTGGGGCGCGCAGACGCAGCGCTCGCTGCAATACTTCCATATCTCGACCGAGCGGATGCCGCCGGAGCTCATCCTTGCGCTGGCGGCGGTGAAGCGCGCCGCAGCGCTGGTCAACCGCGACCTGGGATTGCTGAACGAGGAGAAGGCCACCGCCATTGTGCAGGCGGCGGATGAAGTGCTGGCCGGCCAGCATGACCGGGAGTTTGTGCTGTCGGTATGGCAGACCGGCTCGGGTACGCAGAGCAACATGAACATGAACGAGGTGCTCGCCAACCGCGCCTCGGAACTGCTCGGCGGCGCGCGCGGCGAGGCGCGCAAGGTGCATCCCAACGACGAGGTCAATCTCGGCCAGTCGTCCAACGACATCTTCCCAAGCGCGATGCATGTCGCCGCAGTCGCCGGCATTGCCGGGCAACTGTTGCCGTCGCTGCGCGCGCTGCGCGCGACGCTGGAAAAAAAATCCGCCGCGTTCGGCGGCATCGTCAAGATCGGCCGCACCCATTTGCAGGACGCCACCCCGTTGACACTGGGGCAGGAGTTTTCCGGTTATGTCGCGCAACTGCACCACGCGGAAGCGGCCATTCTCGCCACGCTGGCGCCGCTGCACCAGTTGGCGGTGGGCGGCACCGCCGTCGGCACCGGGCTGAATACTCATGCCAAATTCGGCGAACATGTTGCCGCCGAACTGGCGCGCAGCACCGGCATGCCTTTCAAGAGCGCCGCCAACAAGTTTGCCGCGCTGGCCGCGAATGACGAGCTGGTCGCGGCGCACGGCGCGCTCAAAACGCTGGCCGCCGCGCTGATGAAAATCGCCAACGATGTGCGCTGGCTGGCTTCCGGGCCGCGCTCCGGGCTGGGCGAAATCAGTATCCCGGAGAACGAACCGGGCAGCTCGATCATGCCGGGCAAAGTGAACCCGACCCAGTGCGAGGCGCTGACCATGCTGTGCTGCCAGGTGTTCGGCAACGATGTCGCGATCAACTTCGGCGGCGCCTCCGGCAATTTCGAGCTGAACGTGTTCCGGCCGCTGATCGCGTACAATTTCCTGCAAAGCGTGCGCCTGCTGGCCGACGGCATGGCGAGTTTTGAG
>JANLID010000031.1 GCA_024654105.1 Gallionella sp.
GCGTGCGCGCGCGAGTAAAGTCGGTCAGCGTACCTTGCTGCAACTTCGCGCTCAACTCGACTTGTAGGCGCGTCAGTACGGCGAGCACCTTCGCGCGCACGCTGGCAGTGTAGCGGAGCAGATCGATCTGCCCGGTAAGCAGTTCGTCGATGATGGCTTGGTCGGAGGAGATCATTTGCGCAAATGGACAACACCAACAACAGGTAAAGACTTTCTTGACGCAAATCCAGCAGGATTATTTAATCTCCGAGTCGTCAATGATCCTTTGATAGGCAAACGAACCTTTAAGACAACAGCAGGCTTTCCAGACACCAGCGACGCCATACGTGAGTACATCAATGCTTGTCGGATGCTCATAGTTGCGTAAGCACGACTTTTCTTCGATGCACGCACAGCGGAAAAGACTCTGTCCGTCCCGTGATAACCAACGACTGGTTTGATTATGCCTCTCCTATGCTGACGGCGCACTTGTGCCGCCGCTTGTCTTGCCGCATCTGACCAGGCCATTATCCTTTCTCCAATTTGCGTTGCGCGATAGCGAACAGCAAATGCGCCGTTGCGCCCGGCTCCGGTGCTGCACCCGCTAGACCGCATTCGACACGTGAGTCTCCGCAGTCTACGACACATGCCACATTGTGCGCGTCGCCATACTCGCCGCGCTCGATTGCATCGGCCAGCGCTCGCAGTACGCGCGGCACGTCGGTCAAATCGCGGTCTGGAAACGCAAGAAGCTGGGCTTTCACTCCGACACCCTTAATGATTGGCACAACGCGAAGCCATAAGCCAAATCCGCATATAGCAACCGCACCTTTTCACAGCGATCGAGTGTAGCAAAGGCGTCAATAATCAACGGCGTGTACGGACCGTACAAGAAAAGCGTGAGGAGGAACACCGTCATTTCAGCCCCTCAGTGTGCCGATGCACATACTCGGCTTGCAACCACGCAAGGGAGCCGAGCATCGCGTATAGGTCCTTATGGTGATCGCACCACAGCGATGCCCGCAGATTGTCCGCTTGGAATCCTGTACCAATGAACGACTGCAACTCGCCCGACTCCGCCCTACCGAGCAACAAACGCAACGCCTCGACCAACGCAGTGTTCACAGTGCGGTCGCCCGGCACGCGGCTACCAGGCAGAGCCTTGACATTACTGGTCATGGCTGCATCGCCACATGAATGGAAAACACCAGCGTAAGTAAAATCAGGGCGAAGAAGATCAGCGCCACATCCGATAACGAAATCATTAATGTCCCTTGCGCAACGGCGCGAGTATCTTCAGCCGGTCAAGCAGACGAGGTGAAGCCACCTGCACCCGCTGCGCTGCCGCAAGCCGCAGTTGTTCAACGAAAGCCTGCTTCGCCATCTCGATCAAACCATACATCAGAACTTGATCATGCAGCGGCCCCTGAAGCTGAAGCTGACCATTAGCGAACAGCGTGATCGTGATCTGCTGCGCGATGCCGTCATTCGCAAGTGATTCAGCCTTACCACCGTTGATTGGTTCAACCAACGCCTCCGCGACATTCGCTGCGGACTTCTCTTCCAGTTCCTTGTTCATTCCTCTTCTCCTTTCAATACCACGCACCCACCGATTAAATAGATGCGTGGCCCAGCGTAGTTACTCGACCAGCAATACCGCTTTGATCGTGATCGACTCGTTACTCCCCTGCTCATGGAAGCTGCCCGACGCGTCGATGCTCAGACCGTATTGCCTGCCCGCGTACTCGTAAATCCGTACCCGGTCCACCTCAGCACAAAGATGATCGGCCACCCGCGTAGGTACCCCATTGTGCGGCTGTGCCTCATCTTTCACCTGCTGGGCGCGGATCGCCTCTTTCAACTTCGCCTTGTCTTTACCTACTACCTGAATTGAAAAGCTCATGATGTTTCCTTTTTAGTTGGAGCCTCCACGCGGTTAAGCGGTCGCGTAGTCCCCGCCTTCTGTCGGATTGGCAATGCTAGTTTTCTTCTAACCCAACATGTAGAACTCCTTTACTGCCCTTGCGCCCCTCCACCACCAGCATTCTGATCAGCAAATGCTGCCTGCGCTGCCGCCTGTTGGTCAGCCAATTGCTGCTGGCGGGCCTCGATCTGCGCTTGATGCTCCTCGAGGGTAACATCCTGCGCGATCAGCTCGCCCTGCTGGAGGTTAGCGAAGAATTCTTGGTCGCTCAGCCCACCACTCTGCCACGCAGCCATCTGCGCCATGAGGTCTGCAGAGGTCATCCGCGCTGGGTAGAAGTCCCGGTTCAGTTCAACAAGAGCATCTTTCGGATCCGCGCCCGCCCACTCAACAAACCACTTAGTCGCCTTGGTCATGCCAAGGGAAATCGCCTGCGCCACGGAGGCCAGCATCGATTCTTCGCCCTTGCGATGGATGGAGGCGGTCTGCGCCGTCTCGACGGCAAGTTTCTGCGGCTCCAGCATCCGCGCCCCAAGCACGGCCATCATTTGTTCTTTACGCTCCAGAGCCTTTTCCAAAGGTGCGAGCCCATTGCCAGTGTACTCGATGAATTTGCCATCCGCGTTTTCATTCGGCGTGATGATCGCCGTGCCGCTGCCCACGTAGACCTTATCACCAGGGTTCTCTGGCTTAAACCCAGACAGGAACAGCGTCGGCGGTGAAAAGTACAAGCACTGCTCGTAGGTTGCGCTTGTCCTATAATGGGAATACCCCATGTCAACCAAATCGATTAGCGGCGGATCATCCACATCGGTGCCCACGTCGTCCGTGCCCATGATAACTAACGGAATGAAATCCAGCGGCTTATTATTCATCTTCGGGAAAACATCGCTGCCAACTTGGACGAATGTAACCACAGCGTTCTTAGCCACCGCTTGGCCTTTTGCCATCTTAAATACTTGTTGGCGGTACACCTTGCCTTCCTCTGCATCGACCAGATCTAATACCCGCCACCGCTCCTCCTCCTTCTCAACATACTGATCTTCCGGATCTACGACCATCTCCGTTTCTTCTAGCACGGCATGGACAAGAACAGTCTGATTGTTGACGCGCCCCGTGCGCCAGTTCAACAAGGAGAACGTATTGTATAACTGCATCGTTGGACGAAGGTTGAGTTGAATAGCGTCCGCTTGTGTGATGCCCTCGGGGGCGGTGGGGTAGTCCACCAGAACCGCGAGCCTACCTTGCTCCAGGGCTTCCTCCGCAACATCCTGCAGGAAAAGTTGGAAGGGCTGCCCCGCTGCATCCACATCCTCAAGCAGAGGCTTGACCGCTTCCGGTACTTCGATTTTCGGAGGCTGGCGGAAAATCATGCCGAGCAGGCCAGCAATCGTACGCCAAAAAGCATTGTACAAAGTTGCCCGCTTGAGCATTAAGGTATGGCTATCAACAGGCTGATCTTTTAATTTGGGCAGATACTTTTCACCTGCCTCCCGTACCGCATCACTACCCGCGGCGAGATCACGACACCTCTCCCACTTTGGCAGCATCCGCTTATAGTCACGGTGTGTAGAATTTACCGGCATGGTCTATTTACTCCGATACAACAGACGTAAAGAATTACGGTCCGCGGTAGACGCTAACGCTTGCCGATGAACCAGTAGCCTTTGGCGAATATTCCGCCCCGCCGCTTTTCGTTGCGCCCGCAGCATCTTTGCCAATTCCCCTCGACGTTCTGGACTTGACGAATGACCAAATGTGACCGGTTTAATCGTCTTCGCTTTTTTGTGCAATCGTCGCGCTTCTGCCGCCGCTTGTCTTGCCGCTTCACTCCAGGCCATAATCGTACTCCCTTTCATCTGCACCATCTCGCGATTCGTAACCGTGGCAGATAGCTTCATCCGCGGCCTCGGTCAGTGCGGCAAGACGATCCAGTTCCATTGCGGCCAGCGCCGCTTCCGTCTCGCCTGGGCGCAGGTCATTGTCCATCCCTTTGTGCTTACGGACCATCACACACCTCCAATTTGAATGCGCTGCGCACGGTCGTGCTTAATAGGAAACTCATACGCCATCGGATATGAGGTTGCGTCATTCTGATGATCGAACCCCGACTTCTTGTCAGGCTCGCCGTTGTCGTCGTAAGACTGCTGCTCTAAGCACTTCACTATGGTGGGGCATGCGCGCGCATTCACATGCAGACAACCAATCTCTATCTGCTTATTCGTCGCGTTCACACGGTCCTTAATTGACGGGCTTTGATTCTCGGCCCGCACCGTGAATCCCGCCTGCTCCAGCAGAGCGATGTCGCTCTTGCTGGCGTCCACCGTCTCGCGATTTTTTCCAGTAGGATCCGGGTACACGATAATGCGATGCCCTTGATCGGCCCACCGCTCTTTGACGATCTTCACCATGTCCGGTGTATCGAAGACGTCCTTCAACTCGGCAACATAATGCCACCCGTTCGGCCGTTGCACGGCAACCGATGCCGCCATCTTCGTTACGTTGAAGTCCATCCCGATAAATAACGGCTCAGCCAATACCTTTCCGTTCGCGTCTTTGACCGGCGTCTTAATTGTTTCATGCGAATCGCACCGCTTACGATCATAGCTACGATACACCGTCCCGCTGGTGAGGTTGACGAACTGACCATCGATATACGCGGCCACAAGTTCTTTGGTGTAAGCCTCGAACAGCGACGGTATATACTCCTCCGGGAGATTCGCTTCATTGTCGTATGTCGAAACTTGCAGCAACCCGTAGTTCTTCGCTAGCTCCGGCTTCTCGGCCACGTCCGCAACAAACAACTTATGCGTCGCGCGAAACCCTTCAGGCGTCGTCACCACATCCACACCGTTCTTCAATGATGCATCGTTGTAGCGCATCCGCGCGATAATTTTGCGCCACGCGTTGTGCGCTTTGCGAGGTTCCAACATATCGAACTCGTCGATCAGCGCATACCCGATCTTAAATCCGATAATAACATTCGGATTCTCCATGCTACGGCAAATCGTCGTGCCGCGATATTGGCGGCCGGAGTAGAAGTGGACTTCCTTGTTGCCCTCTTTCACGTCGACGCGCAGCCCGAAGTCTGATGCCACTTCTTCCATAGTTGGGTAGAAAATGTCGCGGATCATCGGGTAAGTGGGCGCGAAATAACCGGCGTTGATACGTGGATGCTCCCAATGGTGCGCCGCCATCGCCATGCAGCCGGTCCACGTCTTGGACGAGCCGAACCCACCGACCATGGCCCGATATTTATTCGGCATGGATAAGAACTCGCACTGCGGACGATTGGCGGTGGGCATAATTATGTTTCTTCAAAGCGGTTCGGTAGGTGTTTCTTACTTAGCTAGTTTATTAAAACGTCTAGCGGTATTTCTATGCGCAGTTGAACTTGCGGCAGCCATCCCAACCATCCCGGCGGATAACGGTGAAAGCTGTGATGTACCACGACGAATTGCCCAAAGTTTTTTAGCCAATTTTACCCGCGTAGCTGGCGTAAATTTTGACGGGTCAATACGAGCTACCCCAAACCTTCCAGAACCTTTCCACTGAACTCTGTTCATTTGTCGAGCTTTTTTCGCCGCATCACGTGCCGCTTCACTCCAAGCCATAACAGTTACTCCTTTTTCAAACGTGCGTCTTTGAAATCAATAGTGATGCTGACCGGAGCCGGAGCTTCGTCGCTGCCATCACCCTGTTCCTTCTCAGTCGGGAATAGCCGGAAGTGTTTCATCGCCTGATCCCGGGCCGTAGACTTCTTGGCATAGCGCACTTTCGAAGTGTTGATAGTCACGCCGCCAGTTCGCGAAACACGC
>JANLID010000038.1 GCA_024654105.1 Gallionella sp.
CCGAAAATATCCAACAGGACGGAAAGTCAGTGACGATGAAATGAGGAGCATCAATGTGGAACGAAATAAGTTTCACGGCGACTGGAACTACGTTATAAAACCGAAGGCAACAGAGAATAGCTGATACCTTTATTTATTTACAGCTCCTTAGTAAATCTACTGATCTCAGGCTAAGCTCATATGGACGAGCTTTCTATTGTTTCTTGTCTTTGCTATTGATTTCATCGGCAATACCAGCTGCGGCTCCGAGAGTTGATCCAACTACAATTCCGGCGACTGTAATAGTTCCGACCGGGCCGAATATGGGCAAAACAGTTACCGCAGCAACCCCGGCGACCGCTCCTGATGCCACTTTCAACAAACCTGAAACAAAACTCATTTCTATCTCCTGATTGATCGCGTTGTTCGCTATCTGATAAACGGTGAGAAACCACTTGCATGGAAACCTACGGTTGTGTGGGTTTCGGCTTGGCAAGTCGCATTTAATCAGAGCGGGGGCGGAAGCTAGAGGAGGACTACCGGTGTTCATAACGACTTTTAGTTCCTTAACATTCTTTTTTGGCAACTTCTCCATAACTGATTTGAATTCATTCGCAAGACGCAATTTCTTCTCAACAATATCTTCATTCCAATTATCAGGCCAAGCTGAAAACAAACTGACATGACGTTTCCCACTGCTGTCCCTGTCAAGTAGGCGCAAAAATCTCGCAATACCGGAAAGTTCTGACTGAGGGCGCTCAAAATGTCGCTTTACCGCATAACGATCGACGATCGAAACACGCTTGAGTTGTGCTACAGCAAGATTGCTAAAACGTTCTTTCCATATGTTGTCATAGGATTCATTGGGCTCGATGTGGCTTACCGATCGAAATAACGCCTTAGAAAAACTCTCGGCTTTATTTGCTGTGCTGAATCTGCACACTTCGACACCGGTTGACAGTGCGTTTGGTTTGGACAACTCTTCTTCTGAGAAATCAAACTCCACCAGAGCACTAGCATCGTCGATTAACGCAACCTCTGCATGGCCTGAAAGCATATTCAGGTTATTTCGCACTATTGAGCCATCCCAATCATCTCGGATTGGAATAAACTTCCGCAAGCCGATTTGGCGGGTGCGTGTATCGATCTTTTCCCGCAAATTTCGCTCCCAACCTTCTGCAAAGGGCTCTGAGACTGGGTCGTGGCCTTGCCGGATTGTGGCTATGATGTGCCAGACATTCTCTGTAATATGAATTGAAACCCTGCTGGAATGAATTGCTCCCCACTGTGTATTAAGCGTTTGTGTTGAGACATCGAGGAGTCCCTCGCTATCGCCGTCACGATGAAGTGCGTAGGAGTAAAGGTCATCATCGAAAAACAAGATGCTTTTCTCCACAGAAACACGCAGGTATAAGTCGGAAATAATTTCGATCAATGGTAGACCAGCATCGGCAAGTGAGGATGCGAATTGTTTGGCTTCCGCCACCAGCTTAGAGTCATTCAGCCTTATCCAGCCATTCGGCAATAGAGTAAACACACTTGATTCTGATTTGAGATCCAATCCTTTGCGGTGCCATGCAAGCGCAAATAGCAAACCCCATTGCCTCTCTGTCATGATCAGAGGGACGGATTTCTCCTTGCCTGTTTTACCGAACAGGAATGGCCGCATCGGTGAGGAGGGAATAGTGATCTGCTGGCTCTCGCCCGAAAATCGCGGTTGAAATAATGAGGAATCAGAAACCCTTTCAAGAAGAGACTGGATGCTATCCCCCAGAGCGGATTTCAAAGCATCAATGTAGGCTGAACGACCATCTGGAAGTGTATTGCGTGCCAGGTCTTCCGAACTGAACCAGCTAAAGCGTTGCGGTTCATTACATACACGATCATAAAGTGCCACTTCGCCTTTTGAAGTCAAACAAATCTGAAAAAGTTTTATGCCGTATTCTGTCAGTGCGTGGTTGTTGCGTGCGCCTTCGACCTGCCTGTACGGTGGCAATGCCAGGAAATCCTCGTAACTGTAATCTTCGCCTACAACCAGCTTCAGCTCTTCGTTCAATTCGCGCTCAAGTGTTTTTGACAAACATTCCTTGACGAGTGGAGAAGCCGTCTGAAATAACTCTGGCAATGATCCAGGCACTCTTTGTTCTGGTGGCAAATCTGCCGCGTTGAGTCGCCCTCCTGGAAAAACGTAGTTTCTTGACTCCGGACGAGCTCGATCCTCTCGATGATGCATGAGGAATTTGCCTTCGAGTTTTATCAGCCCCCAAGCTACATGAACATAACGGATAGGCCGTGCTTCATTGCCATCCGTTGATCGGGCGCGCTGTAACTCCAGATAACGTAAAAGGTTGCGCTGTTCTTCAGCATCTTCCTCGGGTCGATGATGCCCCTGTTCCCAGTAGTCATGTCTGAAAAATCGCTGATTAGGATTCGCCAAGGTCTCTGTCAGAGATCTTGCCATAAGATATGCTGGGAATGAGACAAAAGCCCAATTGCCTGCAGCAAGACTACGGAGGTCAAGTAGGGCGGCACTATCAAACAACCGCTCAATGACACAGAGCGTGGCTTCCACCTCTATGGTGGACAAACCAGTCTGCTGATTCATCGTGTTGCAAAGAGCCTCTCGAGAAATTTCCTGTCGAATTGAACCTTCCTCGGCATGAAGTGGAAGAAGTTCAGAAAGTTTCTGAATGAATAAGTGATTCATGGCGGCACGATCAATATGAACGATTTGGCTCAATTATCCACTCTTTTACCATCCAAAATGACGGCATGGGCCAATCAATAACTACGCCAATGGCGATAATGAAAAATTTCAGTCGTAAGACCGCTTCTGGCACACTGCGGGACTTCGATCCATGTATTAGTTTACTGGAAAGCGGTCATTGCAGCGCCACCAAATGCCGCCTCTATTTCTGCGCGTAGCGCTGCCCTGTCCTCGCCGACATAGCGCGGCGAAAAATGCATCGGTATGACGCTGCCGGCATGCGCGGCACTGGCGATCTCACCGGCCTGGCGCGCGGTCAGGTGGAACTTGCGCTGGCCGTGTTCGGCATCGCGTTGCAGAAACGCCGCCTCGATGAACAGCAGGTCGGCGTTGCGCGCCAGCTCGACGATGCGCGCCACGTTGTCCTCGCGCCATGCGACATCGGTGACATAGGCGATCTTCTGGCCGGGCACGATGCGCAGCGCGGGTTTCAATTCGGCGAGTGACACCAGCCGCTCCCGCTGCGCACCTTCCCCGCGCCAGGCCACGCGTATCTGCCACTGTTCCGGTTCGTTGCGCAATACCGCCTGCTTCATGTCGCGCAACCACGCACCCACCGGCAGGCCGAGTTCCTGCAAGCGGTTCTTCCATACATTGACGTGCGCCTGTTCCTGCAGCGCATAGGCCAGACAGGAAATCCCGCCGTGATCGAGCAACGTGCAGCGCACCCGCATGGCCGGCTCGCTCAGCAACACATTGCCGGGACAGGTTACGCTGGTCTCATCTTCACGCTGAAATGCACTGAGACAGCGGAAACTGGCGCGCCGCCCTGCCCCGTTGCCATCCAGCTCGGTGACACGCAACGTAAAATCGGACAGGTAGTTGCGCACCAGATTCCAGGTGTAGGCGCGCAACTTGTGTTCCACCTGCGCGAGAAAGCCGGGCGGTCCGAATAGTTTCAGGTCTTTTTCCCGCCCCAGCAAAATGCGCAGCAGCCAGTCGAAGCCGATGAAATGATCCATGTGCGCATGGCTGACGAACACATGGCTGATGCGCATCAGCTTGCGCGGAGGCAGCGTTCGGATGTCGCCCAGATCGAACAGCAGTGCGCGCCGCTCGAACAGGCAGTCGACGAACAGTACGGGGTCTCCCGTTGAACCGTTAACCAGATGGGGATGGAAGGTCGGGCGCATAATTGCGCATCGGTGTGCTACAACACCACCGGACGATCCGGCATCTCGTTGGGCTTGCCGCTGCGCGCCGGAAAATGATGCGCCAGATGTTCGCCGACGGCATGTATCCCGGCCAGCACGCCCGCTTCGAACTGCCCGTCGCGGAACGCCGCTTCCATCTCGCGGCAGATCGCTTCCCAGGTTTCCGTGCCGAGCCTCGCATGGATGCCGCGGTCGGCGACGATCTCGACATCGCGGTCCGCCAGCAGCAGATAAATCAGCACGCCGTTGTTATGCTCGGTATCCCAGACGCGCAACTTGGAAAAAACTTCGATGGCGCGTTGCTGCGCGGTCTGCCCCGCCAGCAACGGAGCCAATTCCAGCGCAGCCTCGACCGCGAAACGGATCTGTCCGTCATGCAGCGCTTCGGTTGCACGTATTGCATGCTCGATCGCATCCAGCGAACGCGACGGAAAAACGCGCCGCACCGCCGCGCGGCCAAACGATAGATGTCTCATGATGCGTTTAAAATCCATCACCATCTCCCGGACGCGCCGCCCCCACCAAAGCCTCCGCCGCCTCCGCTGAAGCCGCCTCCGCCCCCGCTGAATCCACCACCACCGAAACCACCCCTGCCATGCCCGCCGATGCCGCGTCCTGCACCACCCAGCAAAACGAATACGAATGCCATAAATCCGATCAGTAGTGCGACCAGCAAAGGCGCGACCATCAACCATGCCAACACTCCCAAAGCTCCGCCCATCAGCACGGCGGCGGGGAATCGACCGAGCAGTGCGCGCAGCATACCGCCCACGACCACGACCAGCCCGAATGCGATGAATAGCAAAGACTCGAAATCAAATTTTTTGTTTGCGGAAGAACGCCGCGGCGGAGGTGGCAAGGGTTCGCCGTTGACCACCTGCATCATCGCCGTCAGGCCTGACTCGATGCCGGAATAAAATTCGCCGCGCTTGAAATGCGGCACGATGATCTCATCGATGATGCGGTGCGCGGTAGCGTCGTTCAGCACGCCTTCCAGGCCATAGCCCACTTCGATGCGCAAGGTGCGGTCTTCCTTGGCGACCAGCAGCAGCGCGCCGTCGTCCACGTTCTTGCGGCCAAGTTTCCATGCATCAACGACCCGGATGCCGAATTGCTCGATGGCTTCCGGTTGCGTGGTCGGCACGATCAGCACGGCAAGCTGCACGCCCTTTTTTGCTTCAAATGCGGCAAGACGCGCTTCAAGCGTCTGGATTTGCCCCGCATCGAGCGTTGCGGTGAGATCGGTGATGCGCTGCGCGAGCGGCGGCACGGCAACTTCGGCCTGCGCCGCCCCGACCAGCAGCAGCGCAAGCAGAATAACTCGCGCCCAGGACAGGTTCATGTCAATCCGCCGATACCGGAACCCTGGGTGCGGCGAAATCCACCGTGGGCGGGCTTGAGATCGCTTTCTCGTTCTCCACCGTGAACGATGGTTTGACCTTGTAGCCGAACAGCATCGCGGTCAGGTTGCTCGGGAAGGAGCGCACCGTGACGTTGTATTCCTGCACCGCCTTGATGTAGCGGTTGCGCGCCACGGTGATGCGGTTTTCGGTGCCTTCCAGTTGCGCCTGCAAGTCGCGGAAGTTCGCGTCGGATTTCAACTGCGGGTAATTCTCCGACACCACCAGCAAGCGGCTTAATGCCGAAGACAGTTGGCCTTGCGCGGCCTGGAATTTGGCGAAGGCCTGTGCGTCGTTGATCAGCTCCGGCGTGGCCTGAATGCTGCCGACCCTGGCGCGCGCCTCGGTGACGCCCAGCAGCACGGCCTGCTCCTGCGCGGCGTAGCCCTTGACGGTGTTGACCAGGTTGGGGATCAGATCGGCACGCCGTTGATACTGGTTCAGCACCTCCGCCCAGCTTGCCTTGATTTGTTCATCGGTGGTCTGGAAAGTGTTGTAGCCGCAGCCGCTCAGCATCAACGTCAGTAAAGCAATCCATAAGACACGCCTCATTGATTCCTCCAGGTTGAATGTCAAAAAGCACGCAGAAACTATAGCACCAAACCGATAACCAGCAGTTGGCGCTGGTAGGCGCGGTGTGCCCCGCTCCCACATTAGAATCTCAAGCAAACTTTTTTACGCCCGCTTTCTTTGCGGCCTTCTGCAAGTCTTCGTCGAGCGTGGCCAGCGGTATGCCTAGTCTCAAGGCCAATTCCAGATAGGATGCGTCGTAAGCGGATAGTTTGTAGCGCCGCGCCAGTTGCAAGGTATCAGACAGCGCGTGCGCGAATGTGGCCGTATCCACTTCAATATCCACGCCTTCCAGCATCTCAAGAAATGCCCCGCTCCGCGCTTCTGTCACCAAGGATTTGACTTCCGCCTTGGTAATGACATTTGCCACCTCAAGTCCCCATGTCACGGGGACGAGGGCGCTGGTTTTTTTCATTGCATCCAGCACCTTGCCGGCATAGGCAAGCTCTTGCAGCTTGCCATCGCCAAAAAACCAACGCATGGTTACCGAGTTATCCAGAACGAAGCTCACGCACGCCCCTCTTCGATGAGTGCCTTAATGTTTACACCACGCACTGGGTCAGCTCGCATGAATACCTTTAGCTTTTCCACTGCCGCAACTTTGTCCTTCACCCTGGCGCCCAAACTGGGTACCAAATCTGCTATAGCTTCCCCACGATTGGTGATGGTGAAGCTCTTGCCGGTCTTGACCTGCCGCAGCAATTCAGGGAGTTTGGTTTTCGCTTCATACGAACCGATTTCAATCTTCATGACTTTCTCCTGCAACGCGAACTCAATTCAGACCAGTATATAGACCAGTCTGCTTAAAATCAACGACTCAGACTGAAGGTTTTATCGAAGATCGGCAGGCAGGACAGCATCCGCAATTCTTTCACCTCATACCGCCTGCCCGGCAGCATAACCAGACGACCATGCCCACTGGAAGTTGTGGCCGCCGAGCTGGCCGGTCACATCCACCACCTCGCCGATGAAATACAGACCGGGCACATCGATGCATTCCATGGTTTTCGAGGACAGCGCGCGCGTGTCGATTCCGCCACAGGTCACTTCCGCCTTGGTGTAGCCCAGCGTACCGGATGGGGTGATCTGCCAGTCGTGCAGGGCTGCGGCGATCTGCTTGCGCTGCTTGTCGTTGTATTGATTGAGCGGCTTGTTTTCGATTTGCTGATGCTCGGTTAATTGCGCGCACCACACATCGGCGAAATTTTTGGGGAACCATTGCATCAGGTAATTGCTCAGCAGTTTTTTGCTGCCCTTCTGTTCGTCCAACAAAGTCTGCATATTGCAATCCGGCAGCAGGTTGATATGCAGCGGTTCGCCATGCTGCCAATAGGAAGAGATTTGCAATATCGCCGGGCCGCTCAGGCCGCGGTGGGTGACCAGCATGTTTTCGCGGAACACCTGCTTGCCAAAGCTCACCACGACATCGAGCGCAACGCCAGTCAGATCGGCATAAGGCTTCCAGTCATCCGGCGCAAAACTCAGCGGCACCAGCCCAGGTTTGAGTTTGGTGATGGGAATGCCGAATTGCTCTGCGACGTGGTAGCCGAAGGGTGTCGCGCCGGCTTTGGGGATGGACAGGCCACCGGTGGCGATCACCAGCGAAGCCGCAGTGAATTCGCCGCGCGAGGTGCTGGCATGAAACTTGCGTAACTCTTTTTTCTTTTGCACTTTGCCCGCAGGAGCATCATCCGCGAACTCGCTATCCGGTGAAGGGGAATAATTGATCTCGCCAATCTCGCAGCTCATGAAGCGCTTCACGCCCGCCGCATCGCATTCACCGCGCAGCATCGCGACAATCACTTCCGCTTCGCCGTCGCAGAACAATTGCCCGAGCGTCTTTTCGTGATAATCGATGCCATGCTTTTGCAGCAGCGCGATGAAATCCCCCGGCGTGTAGCGCACCAGCGCCGAGCGGCAAAATCTCGGGTTGGCGGAAATGAAATTCTCCGGCCCGCTGTTGCGATTGGTGAAGTTGCAATGCCCGCCGCCGGAGATGCGGATTTTCTCCCCAAGTTTCTTGGCATGGTCGAGCAGCACCACGGAACGCCCGCGCTGTCCGGCCTGCATTGCGCACATCAGGCCGGCCGCGCCGGAGCCGATAATAATCACATCTGTTTTCATATAAATTTTCCGTAGCGCCCAAGGCGGACGTTTATTCGTTAATGGGCATATTGCCTGATGAAAGCCGACACTGCATCGCGATATTCGACCCAGCCCACCGCAGCGTTGTTGCTGTGCTCGCCGCCCTCGATCAGGATCAGCGTCTTGGGCTGCGGCGCCGCCTCGAACAACTGCTGTGCCATGCTGACCGGCACTTTTTTATCCCAGGTGCCATGAATCAGCAATACCGGGATTTTTAGTTGCGCAATCTTTTGCAGCGACTCGAAGCGCTGATTGAGCAGCAAGCCCACCGGCAAAAAATCATGTTTCAATTCACTCATTGCGCGCATCGAAGTGAAGGTGCTTTCGGCAATCAGCCCGGCCGCTTCGGGATGACGCAGCGCCAGATTGATGGCGACCGCTCCGCCCAGCGAATGGCCGTAGATGAAGGTCTGCTGCGGCTTCACGCCGCGCTGTTTAAGCAGATATTGCCAGGCGGCTTCGGCATCCTCATAGACCTTGGCCTCGCTGGGTTTGCCACCCGCGCTCTTGCCATAGCCGCGATAATCCACCAATAGCAGGTTGCAACATAGCGTGCGGTAGCGCAGTGCGTTTCCCAGGTTATAGCCGATGTTGCGGGAATTGCCGTGCAGGTACAACAAAGTGGGTGCATCTGGTCTTTCAGCCGGAATCCACCAGGCATGCAGGTCACCGCGTTCCGCACCGCTGCCGGAGAGAATGCGCAGCTCCTCAAAGGGTGCGCCAAGACGGGCCGGACTGGTTTGCAGCACCGCTTCCGGCTCGAAGATGCTTTCTCGCTGGGTGTCCCAAATGTTATAGATGCGAACTGCCGCATAAACAATCAGAAGCAGCACGGCCAGCGCGCCGATGCGGCGCATGACCTGTCTGTTCACGCCGTTCCTTCCAATTGCAGCCACAGACAATTACCTTTGCTCGCCTTGTCGATGTCGACCATCTGTTGCGCATGTTCTGACAATTCTTCCGCGCTGGGTTGCAGCACGCGCAGCTTGGGGCGTGACGCATCGGTACTCAACACTGCGGGCTGGCGCGCCTTGGGCGCGGCATCCTCGCCGAGCAAACTCTCTTGCCCGCGCGTCATGGCAAAATACACCTCAGCGAGCAACTCAGTATCCAGCAACGCGCCATGCAAGCTGCGGTGCGCGTTGTCTATTACATAGCGGCCACACAGGGCATCGAGACTGTTTTTCTTACCCGGATGCATTTCGCGCGCGAGCTTCAGCGTATCCGTCACCATATTCTGCAATGGCGGCAACTCCAGCAGCTCCAGCTCACGATTGATGAAGCTCATGTCGAACGGCGCGTTGTGGATAATCAATTCCGCGCCTTCGATGAACTCCAGAAAGCTGGCCACAATGTCGGCAAACTTCGCCTCGTTCTGC
>JANLID010000049.1 GCA_024654105.1 Gallionella sp.
ACGTGGATAAGCTCAGGCAGATCGAAAGCCTGCTTGATGCCGGGCACGGAGCGTGCTGGCTGAGGCAGCCTGCCATTGCGAATATTGTCGAAGATGCCCTGCTGCATTGGGATGGTCAGCGTTATCGTTTATTGGCGTGGTGCGTGATGCCAAACCATGTGCATGCGTTGATTGAGACACGGGAAGGTTATTCTTTGCCCAAGGTGGTGCAGGGCTGGAAGTCGTTCACTGCACGGCTCATCAACCAGCATCTCGGACGCACGGGCACAGTCTGGATGCGAGATTATTTTGATCGGTACATTCGTGACGATCATCATCTCGCGGCGGCCATGGCTTATATACATAACAACCCGCTGAAAGCCGGGTTGGTGTCGAATATGCAGGACTGGCTGCATTCCAGTGCAAGACTGGCCGCGCACGGGAGTACCGATAATGGGAACGCCGAAGTCCCCGTCGGCGCTCCCATAAGATAAACTCGCCGAATCATGGCTGACCTATTTTCATCTAACGCACCAGCAGCACCGCTGGCGGAGCGCCTGCGCCCTAAACGTATCGATGAGGTCATCGGGCAGCCGCATTTGCTGGGCATTGGCAAACCGTTGCGCCTCGCGTTCGAATCCGGCAAGCTGCATTCGATGATCCTGTGGGGGCCGCCCGGGGTGGGCAAGACCACGCTGGCGCGGCTGATGGCGCAGGCCTTCGATGCCGAATTCGTGCCGCTGTCCGCTGTGCTGTCCGGCGTGAAGGATATCCGCGACGCTATCGCGCAGGCGCAGCAAATGCTGCAACAGCACGGGCGCCACACCATCCTGTTCGTCGATGAAGTGCATCGCTTCAACAAGTCGCAGCAGGATGCCTTCCTGCCTTATGTCGAGCAGGGGCTGGTGACTTTTATCGGTGCGACCACCGAGAATCCCTCGTTTGAATTGAACAACGCGCTGCTGTCGCGCGCGCAGGTGTATGTGCTGCAATCCTTGTCCGAGTTGGAGCTGGGGCAGTTGCTGGAGCGCGCGCAGCGGACGGCGCTGGATGGGTTGAAATTCGATGACGCGGCACGCGAGCGCATCGTCGGTTATGCCGACGGCGATGCGCGCCGCTTGCTTAATGTGCTGGAGCAGTTGCAGACTGCCGCGAGTGCGGCCAACATAACCAACATCACCACGGCGTTCCTCGACGACACGCTGGCGCAGAAGCTGCGCCGCTTCGACAAGGGCGGCGAGGCGTTCTACGACCAGATTTCTGCCTTGCACAAGTCGGTGCGAGGCTCCAACCCAGATGCCGCGCTATACTGGCTGGTACGCATGCTGGACGGCGGCGCCGATCCGCGTTATTTGTCACGGCGCATCGTGCGCATGGCGTGGGAAGACATCGGCCTCGCCGATCCGCGCGCGATTCAATTAACGATGGACGCCGCGCAGACTTACGAGCGCCTCGGCTCGCCGGAAGGCGAGCTGGCACTGGCGCAGGCGGTGCTGTACATGGCCTGCGCGCCCAAGTCGAACGCGGGCTACGTCGCGTATAATGCCGCGCGCGCCTTCGTCAGTCAGGACGGCTCGCGCGAAGTGCCGCTGCATTTGCGCAACGCGCCGACCAAGTTGATGAAGCAACTTGATTACGGCAAGGGCTACCGCTATGCGCACGACGAGGCGGACGGCTACGCGGCGGGCGAAAATTATTTCCCCGATGACATGCCGGAGGTGAGCTTTTATCAACCGACCGGGTGCGGGCTGGAAGCGAAAATCGCCGAGAAGCTGGCTCGGCTGCGTGACTTGGATGCTCAAGCGGGTGAGCCGGACAAGAAGCAAAAAAACTAGAGAGAAACAATGTGTAATGACGCGATTTACAGCTCGGTCGAGCGGGTGGTGAAGCAACGGCTGAGGCATGATGCGCCGCGCTGCCTGGACATCGGCGCGGGCAGCGGTGATCTGCTCGCCTTGTTGCGCCAGACCTGGCCGGCCATACAGGCCGAGGCCTGCGATTACCATATCGAACGTTTCGCGCTCAAGGATGTGCCGATCACCCAGATCGACCTCAACACCCATCCGCTGCCTTACCCGGATGCTGGCTTCGATCTGGTCACCTGCTCCGAAGTGTTGGAACATGTCGAGAATTACCGCGCCGTGCTGCGCGAGATACGGCGCGTGCTGAAACCCGGCGGGCTGATGGTGGTCACCACGCCCAACGTGCTCAACATGAAATCGCGCCTGCGTTATCTGGTTTGCGGCTTTGCCAATCTGTTCGGCCCGCTGCCGGTGAAGAACCAGGACCGCTTTGCTACCAGCGGGCATGTCACGCCCATCCCGTATTTCTATCTGGCGCACGCCATGCTGGATTGCGACTTCCGCGACCTGCAACTGGATACCGACAAGCTGCAAAGCAGTTCGCGGCTGCTGGGCATATTATTTGCACCGCTGGTATGGTTCGGCTGGAGCCAGTTCCTGCGCCTGGAGCGCAACCGCTACCGCACGCTGGGCAAGGAGAACGAGCCTTATGTGGTGCAACACAATTCGCAAACCACCCGGCTGGGGCGTACCATCGTCGTTTCGGCTATCAAATAAGGAAGTGCAGCATGTTGGATATTCAATTATTACGGAATGATCTGGAAGGCGTGGCGGCGCGCCTCGCGACGCGCGGCTTTGTGCTGGATACGGCGCGGTTTGAACAACTGGAAAGCGAGCGCAAGACCATCCAGACACGC
>JANLID010000051.1 GCA_024654105.1 Gallionella sp.
TTGGCATGCTTGCCCAATGCTGCGGGGTTTTCGGTATGGCAGGAAGCGCAGCCCCATTCGTTGCCGTGCTTTGCCTTGAAGAAACTCTCCCCGCGCGCGGCCGAAAACTCCTGAAGCCCCGGTGTACCTGCCGCTTCCTTCTGAATGGAAGCCAGTATTTCGTTGGGAGTTTCCGCAATAGCCGGTTGTGCCATCGAACCGGCAACTGTGGCAAGCGCAAGGCCCAATACATGAAAGTCACGAAACATTCGTATCTCCTGAAGTGAATTGCGAGGCGTGCAGAATAAAAGGCCAAGCTTAAGGAATTCTTATCAGGGCGCAGTGAGGCGATTTATTAACGATTTTGGGCAGTTGACACACTAAAATCAGGCGGCGCTAAAGTACGTGGCCATTGAAGTTTAGGCTAACGAGGAGACTCGCCAAGATAAACTGGAATTACAGATTACGGAGAGCGGTGCAGGTTTCGTTAATTAATGCCGGGCCGCGATAGATCAGGCCGCTATACAACTGCACCAGTGCCGCACCGGCTTCGATTTTTTCGGCCGCATCCGCGCCGCTCAGGATGCCGCCCACACCGATGATGGGTAGTGCGCTGCCCCGACCTTGCTCGGTACAGGTTTGCAACGCGGTGGCAAGCTGGCGGATCACGGCGGTGGAGTTGGCGCGCAGCGGTGCGCCGGAAAGGCCGCCGGTTTCCGTGCCATGCGGCAAGTTCTCCACCCCCCCGCGCGACAGAGTGGTGTTGGTGGCAATTACCCCATCCATCTGATGCTGCATCAGTAGACGCGCGATTTGGGCGATCTGTTCACTTTCCATGTCTGGCGCGATTTTCACGGCGATGGGTACATACTTGCCATGCGCATCGGCAAGCTTGCGCTGTTCGGCTTTGAGTTGCGACAGCAGATTATCCAGCGCATCTACATCCTGCAACTGGCGCAGATTTTTGGTGTTGGGTGAGGAAATGTTGACGGTGACATAGCTGGCATGCACGTACACTTTGCGCAGACAGATCAGATAGTCAGCCGCCGCTTTTTCGATCGGTGTTGCGGCGTTCTTGCCGATGTTGATCCCGAGGATGCCATTGAAGTTTGCGCGCTGCACGTTTTCGACCAGTTTGTCCACGCCGTCGTTGTTAAAGCCCATGCGGTTGATGATGGCGTTGGCTTGCGGCAGGCGGAACAGGCGCGGTTTTGGATTGCCGGGTTGTGGCAAAGGCGTGGCCGTGCCGATTTCGATGAAGCCGTAACCGAGCGCGGCCAGCCCGTCTATGCAGTCGCCGTTTTTGTCGAGCCCGGCGGCCAGCCCGACCGGATTGGGGAAGGTCAGCCCCATCACAGTGCGCGGATCGTTGGCCGGGCATTTTGCGATGAGGCTGCTCAGTCCCAGCGTATGCGCGGCCTTTAGCCCGCCGAGCGTGAGGCGGTGGGCGGTTTCCGGATCAAACCGGAACAGCAGGGGGCGCAACAATAAATACATGTAGTTACCTTTATCCGCCGAATGGCACTACGGCGATTCTTTACCGAGAGCTTGCCAAACGCCGTCTATCAATCCTTGCGCAGGCCGGTATTCGATTTTGTAAGCCATCTTGCGGCTATGTTTGATCCAGTAGCCCAGATAGACAAAATCCAGGTCGAGTTTGCGGCACAGTTCGATTTGCCACAGTACGTTGTAAACCCCGAAGCGCGCGCGCGGCAAATCGGGTTCGTAGAAAGTGTACACCGAGGACAGGCCATCGCCGAGCAGATCGATCACGCTGACCATGCGAAGTACACCCTGCTCGCGAAACTCTACCAGCAACGAATCGACGTGGCTTTGCATCAGAAAATTCTGGTACGACTCGCGGTCGTCGTTGTACATGCCGCCGTCCGGATGGCGCGCGCACTGGTAACGCTGGTACAGGTCGTAATACTCGTGGCTGTCTTGCAGGCGATGCAGACTGGCTTCCAGATGGGTATGTTGCGCCCAGGCGCGCCGTTGCGAGCGGTTTGCCGTGAATTGTTTGGCCGGCACGCGCAACGGCACGCAGGCGCGGCAATCATCGCATTGCGGGCGGTAGGTATAGGTTCCGCTGCGGCGGAAACCATGCTGCACCAATTCAGAATAGACCGGCGTGTTGATGAGAAAGATCGGCGTGGCAACCTGCGAGCGCGCCTGCAGATCAGGCAGGTAGCTGCACGGATAGGGCGCGGTCAGATAAAAATGCAGCGCAGAAAGTGGTATGTCGTTTAACAGACTCATGCAAAGAGATCGGTGTCGAATTGCCAGTGGGTAACAGGCGCACAGTGTACCAATTCCTGCAGCCGCGCGATAAATTCGCTGCGCGGAATTTCGCGTGCGCCAAGCGAGGCGAGATGCGCGGTATTCATCTGGCAATCGATCATCTTGAACTGCCAGCGCTCGAGTTGTCTGGCCAGATGCGCCAGCGCGATTTTCGAGGCGTTGCTGGCATGGCTGAACATGGATTCGCCATAGAACATGCGCCCGATAGCGACACCATACAATCCGCCCGCGAGCTTGCCGCCTGTCCAGACTTCCACCGAGTGCGCGTAGCCCATTTCATGCAGTGCACAATACGCCGCGATCATGTCATCGTGTATCCATGTGCCGTGCTCACCGCGCGGCGCGGCGCAACCGCGCATCACCCGTTCGAAAGCGGTGTTGCAGCGTATTTCATATGACGTATTGCGCAGTACCCTGGCGAGTGAGCGGGAAATTTTGAATTCGCCCGGGATCAGCACCATGCGCGGGTCGGGACTCCACCACAATATTGGTTCGCCGACGCTGAACCACGGGAATATGCCATGACGATAGGCATCCAGCAGATGTGGCACTGACAGGTCGCCGCCCGCCGCAAGCAACCCGCTGGGCGAACGCAGTGCCTGTGTGACGGGCGGGAACGTTGCGTTACCAGTCATCCACGGAATCATTGGGTCAGATGTTTCGGCATAGGTCGTGGTGTACCCCTTGTTATATTTCGGTCGGCGGGAGAATCAATCTTGAGTGCCGCGCCGGCTGAACAGCAGGGCGAGTTTTCTGGCCTCTTCCAGTAACAGGACGCTGGAGGCCACGGCGAAGGCTAATCCCCAGTCGGCTGAAGTAAGGCTGACGTTATGGAATATCCCCTGCGCCGGCCCCCAGTGCACTACCACCGCCTGCAATCCAACCACTCCGCCGAGCCCTGTCCACAGCTTGCCGTTGGCGAAGAACTGGCGATTGAAGGCAGTGCCGTGTTCGGCGCGTGCATTAAATACGTTGAAAAACTGGAATAGCACGAAGGTGGTGAAGGCCAATGTCAGGGCGTAAGCTCGTTCGCCCGTTTGTAGCCCGTAGTAGAACACCCCGATGGTGCCCGACGCCATGATGATGCCGTAGCCGAGCAGGCACCAGAAACGCGGCAGGGTGAGGATGCGCGCTTTGGTATTGCGCGGCGGCTCATTCATGATGCCGGGGCGCGCGGGCTCCATACCCAAGGTCATCGCTGGTGGACCATCCATGATGATGTTGACCCACAGAATCTGGATAGCGGTGAAGGGCGTAGGCATTCCCATAAGTTGTGCGCCGAGCACGGTCAGGATGGCACCGATATTGGTGGAGAGCTGGAAACGCACGAACTTGACGATGTTGTCGTAGATGGTGCGGCCTTCCCTGACCGCGCCGACGATGGTGGCGAAATTGTCGTCGGTGAGCACCATGGTGGCGGCTTCCCTGGTTACCTCGGTGCCGGTGATGCCCATCGCCACGCCGATATTGGCATTCTTCAGCGCCGGGGCATCGTTGACGCCATCACCGGTCATCGCCACGACGTGCCCGCGCGCCTTCAGCGCCTGAATGATCTTGACCTTGTGCTCGGGGGCGACGCGGGCGAACACCGCAGTTTTCTCGATGCGCTGCGCAAGCTTGGCGACGCCAATCCGGTCGAGCTCGGCGCCAGTCAGTACCGCGCCTTTCAGGCCCAGTTCGCGGGCGATGGCGGCGGCGGTGATGGCGTGGTCGCCGGTGATCATCTTGACCTGGATGCCTGCCTGCTGGCACAAGCGAATCGCGTCGCGGGCCTCGGGGCGGGGCGGATCGATGATGCCGATCAGTCCGACGAGAGTGAGTTCCTGCGCCCAGGCCATCAGGTCAGCGGCAGGGTCAAACTCGTGCGCCGGGATGTCGCGTTCGGCCACCGCCAGCACGCGCATGGCCTGGCTGGCGAGATGGGCGTTCTCGGCCTCGAAGTCGGCGCGGATCTCGTCGTCGAGCGCCGCCGCGCCGTCAGCCGCGAGATAGCGGCTGGCGCGCGCCAGCAGTATATCGGGCGCGCCTTTCACAAACATGCGCACCCGCCCGCCGTCATGGTG
>JANLID010000063.1 GCA_024654105.1 Gallionella sp.
CGCTTATTTGGATGACGGTAGCTGAGAATCTGCGCATCACTCCCTGATGCCGCTTTGGATTTTGACTTCTTGATTACCATGCCGCCCCCTGCATTGATCCAAAATAGTCCATTAGAGGTTAATCATCTGTGTAGGAGCGAGCCCTGCTCGCGAATGGAAAGAACAATCGCACGCAGGGCGTGCTCCTACAATTTGCGAACGGCCTAATGGATAATCCGGGTCGATAGCAGCGCGCATTATAACCAGATAGGAACGGGGCGATGACCATATCCCATCAACTTTGCCGGATGCCACTACCCGACCTTGGGCAACCTTTCCAGCGCGGCATTGATGGCCTCTTCCGGATAACTAAAATCCTCCAGCTTACCGCTGAAATAGCTGTCATATGCGCCCATGTCGAAATGCCCGTGACCGGAAAGATTGAAGAACAGTGTTTTCTTTTCGCCACTTTCCTTGCAGCGTAATGCCTCGTCGATGCAGGCGGCGATAGCATGGTTGGATTCCGGTGCCGGAATGATGCCCTCGGCGCGCGCGAAGGTGACGCCCGCCTTGAAGGTGGCGAGCTGCGGCACCGCCACTGCCTCGATCAGCTTTTCGTGGTAAAGCTGCGATACCAGCGCCGAATCGCCGTGGTAGCGCAAACCGCCGGCGTGGATGCCGGGCGGCATGAAATCATGGCCGAGGGTGTACATCAGCATCATCGGCGTGAGCTTGGCAGTATCGCCAAAATCATAGGCATAGTGGCCGCGCGTCAGCGTCGGACAGGAAGTGGGCTCGACTGCCACCAGCCGCAGATTCTTGCCTGCCGCCTTGTCGGCAAAAAACGGGAAAGCGACGCCGCCAAAATTGGAACCTCCACCACAAGGCGCGAAGATCATGTCCGGATAATCGCCTACTTTGTCGAATTGCTTCTTGGCCTCCAGGCCGATCACGGTCTGGTGCAATATCACATGATTCAGCACCGAGCCCAGCGCATAATTGGTATCGGCACGTGAGGCCGCATCTTCCACCGCCTCGGAAATCGCCAGTCCAAGCGATCCCTGGTTATCCGGATCTGCCGCCAGCGCGGCGCGCCCTGAATTGGTTTCCATGCTGGGACTGGCGAACACTTCCGCCCCCCAGGTTTGCATCATGGAACGGCGGTAGGGCTTCTGGTGGTAGCTCACCTTGACCATATAAACCCTTACCTCCAGCCCAAACATCTGCCCCGCCAGCGCTATCGCGGAGCCCCACTGCCCCGCGCCGGTTTCTGTGGCGATGCGCTTGATGCCCGCCTCCTTGTTGTAATAGGCCTGTGCGACGGCCGTATTGGGCTTGTGCGAGCCAGCCGGTGAAACGCCCTCGTATTTGTAGTAAATCTTTGCCGGCGTGCCGAGCGCCGCTTCCAGCCGGTGGGCGCGAAACATCGGCGATGGCCGCCACAACTGGTAAATTTCGCGTACCTTATCGGGAATCTCGATCCAGCGCTGCGCGGACACTTCCTGCTCGATCAGGCTCATCGGAAAAATGGGAGCGAGCGCATCCGGCCCGATCGGCTTGCCATCCGGCCCCAGCGGCGGCGCGGGTGGGTTGGGCATGTCGGCAACTACGTTGTACCAATGTGTGGGAATGTCGGATTCATCCAGCAGAATTTTGGTTTGTGTCATGTAATTCTCCCTGTTTTATAAGATTATCGAGGTGATTCCAGACTGCGCTGCCATGATGGCACAATGTTGCGATCCGCATCAAGCAATGCGCGCACCCGCTCCATTGCCGCTTCCAGATTGGCCGCAGCCTTGCCGCTTAACGGATTACCCAGCTCAAAATCATAACCGCGGATACGCAGCAGAAAAGCGGGCGGCGCATCCGTTCCATACACCTGCCGATAGGTATGCAGCAGCGCGAACGGGGTCATCGCATGGCTGGTGTAGCTGCCATCCCTTTCAGCGGCGATCTCGGAGAAATGAAACGGCTCGGCGCAAGACATATCGGCGTCGACGAACAACACCGCACTGCGGTCGAGCAGGTCAGTGACGTGCTCGACCTGCAACTGGTAATCCTCGATCAGCTCAACTTGCGCGATGTATTCAGTTTGAAGTTGGCGCACCAGCAGCGGTGCAAGCGCATCATCGCCACGCGATTCGTTGCCGATGGCGAAGATCAAGATATCCTTTCTCGCTATTTCTGGCAACTCATCTAACCTGATGGGGTCAGCTTCAAATTATTTTTTACGGCAGTATTCGGAACCACGGTTTCCCGTAGCGCACAGTGGCCTCGTGTCATTTCTTTCCCCTTCCTGTATGTTCGCGCGATTGATGCGCAATCGTCAAAACGAATACCGTAACGGGTGTAAGTCGATAAATAATTGAGTAGGGATATTTCGTCAAAACCAGCTTGCGCGTTCCTGCGCGCCGCCACGGTTTGCCCAACAATGGGAAGTCGATCAGGCTGTCTGCAGCAGTCATGATGTTCTCGATAACCCGCGCCGCCGCTTTGGGGTTTTCGACTTCGATGTAACGCTGAATTGATTCCAGATCGTCGCCCGCCGCGATGGCGTATTCAAGCCGCCTTTTTGCGGCCACTTCCAACCCCTAGTTTTTTGAGCATGGCTTCTCGCGTGTATGTGCGCCCCGCTTCTACGTCTGCCATTCCTGCATCTACGCGCTCTAGCAGCCATTCTTCGTAGTCCAGACGATCAACCAAGGCGCTTTTGATGATGGCCTCTGGCGTGGTGCGTGATTCTGTCGAGATTTTATCTAGCCGCTTGAGTAGCGACTGGGGAATGTTTAATGCGTGGTTCATGATAAGCCCTCCAAGGCTATGGCTAAAAAATAAAAATTAAAGCAAAAACTCCAATATAACGGAGTCGAATTGTTTTGACGATCATTCCAGCCGCCAGTTTTTGGTTCCAATCAGACAAGCGCGATATGCAAATGCCACCCCAATGCTTCAACCGCTTCGGCAATGCGCGGGAGTTTTGTGCCGTGTCCGGCATCCAGCATCCTGCGGACTTCTTTTTCGTCAATTCCCAGCTTGCGGGCAAGCTCCATCTTGGAAATGCCGGCTTCGCACATCGCATCATAACCGGGCATTACGAGTAAATACTTCTAATGAAATTGCCATGCCCGCCTCCCTCACCTCAATCCTCTCCCGCAAGCGGGCGAGGAAGCAATCGAATCGCTACGCGAGTTTCACGTTACACGCGGCCTTTGCAGCCGTGGCGGCAGGAGGAGAAACCATCACCTCGCTCCGGCGCGACTTGCTGGCGACAGGTAATGGCTCGTTGTCGCGAAGGCGGGACTCAAGCGCGGCTTGCAAACAACCTTCCGCGACTTCAACCCGATCCTCATTCGCTTCGGCCTGAGAAATTGCCTCTGGCAGGTCGCGGCAGGTAATCACCCAGCCGTCATCTTCTTTGGTAAACCGGAATGCGTAGTCGTAAGTTTTCATGGTGACGTTGAATCGTTCGTATGTTGATCGCGGCAACTCAGCCATTCGCAATCCTGAGTACCTTCTTGAATGCCTTCAAATCTGCAACGGCGAACATCTGATTTCTACCCACAGTGGAACCCGGATTCAGTTTTTCGCTGGCAACAAAACGCCGGAAGGTTGACATTGAGACCTCCAGATATTCGCTTGCTTCTTGAGCTGTGAAATTATCGCTGGCGAGATGACCAAATAATTCTTCATGGCTCATATCATCGTCACGGAACACCCATTTTGAAAATATTGATTCCCTGCACCGGTTACGCAGCGATTCGTTCAATCTTGGGGAACTTGCGACCGGAATGTTCTGCTTGCCATAGATCGTAATCGGCTTGCATGCGTAACCACGTTTGAGCGTTACCTCCTAGCCACATGGTCAGGCGAATGGCGAGGTCGGCAGAAACACCGGCTCGCCCATTGATAAAGCGCGAAAGTTGTACGCGCGACACGCCGAGTTGCAGCGCGGCCTCGGTAACGGTAATACCTAGTTCTGGCAAGACATCTTGTTTGATGATTTCACCGGGATGTGGCGGGTTATGCATTCGACTCATTTTGTTCTCCAATCAATGGTAGTCCTGATAATCCACCAGAACCGCATCTTCACCTTCAAAGGTGAACGTTAAGCGCCAATTTCCATTCACCCAAACTGGCCAGTGGTTGGCTAGCTTCCCGCTCAAGGGATGGAACTTCCAACCGGGCTTATCCATATCGTCCGGTGTTGATGCGGCATCCAGCATAGCCAATTGGCGTTTGAGCTTGGACGCATGGGCGGGCTGTATGCCCGCCTTACTCCCCGTGGTGAAAAATAACTCCAGCCCTTTATGGCGAAACGTTTTTATCATGGAATGATTGTATCCCCCATAGATACAGACAGCAAGTTGGACGAATGCGTTTGCCTACAAGACAGCACCATCACCCGACCGCGTCAGCACATCGACCCGCGCCCCCTCTGCATCGAGCAGTTCCACCTCCAGCGGCATCTTGCCCAGCGCGTGGGTGGCGCAGGACAGGCAGGGATCGAAGGCGCGGATCGCGACCTCGATGTGGTTGAGCATGCCTTCGGTAAGCTTGCGCCCGTCAATATACTGGCGCGCCACCTGGCGGATCGCTTCGTTCATCGCCTGGTTGTTGTGCGTGGTCGAAACGATCAGGTTGCAGCGGATGATCTGGTCGTGCTCGTCCACCTTGTAGTGATGGATCAGCGTGCCGCGCGGCGCCTCGATCACGCCGACGCCACGTTCCTGGCGCTTGCCGGTATTGACCAGATCATTGCCTTGCAGATCGGGATCGCACAGCAATTCCTGGATGACTTCGGCGGCATGCAGCATCTCGATCATGCGCGCCCAGTGGAAACCCAGCGTCGCGCCCGTCGCCGAGCCGCCATTAAATGCCATGAACGCCTTGCGCTGTTCTTCCGCCAAGGGTGTGGGAATGAAGTCGCACTGCGTCACGCGGCTCAATGGCCCGACGCGATACCAGCCCTGCTCCGGCCCGAGGCTGCGCAGGAACGGGAACTTCATGTACGACCACGGCTTCACGTCCTCGAAGATCACGTCCCAATAATGGCGGTAATCATAGTGGTCGAATAGGGTTTTGCCATCCATGTCGCGTGCGCG
>JANLID010000070.1 GCA_024654105.1 Gallionella sp.
CACGGCGCGCCGTGCCACTACTGATCAGGAAATTTCCAGAATGCAACTAACCGGTTCAGCGGCTTTGTGCGCGGTTTCGTTATTGCCCCAGCGTATGGCCAGGCCGGTAACATTATCGGAATGCCCTTCCTCGCGATCCAGCGCGCACGCGATCAGATTATCCAGCACATCGACAACGGATCGTGAGGAGAATGCCTCAGCCAATTCCTGGTCGCTGAATGGCCCCCACAGGCCATCGCTACCCAGCAACACCACGTCGCCGGATTGCAGGGCGACGGGTTCGCCGGGCTCCATGTAAAACATGTCATCGCTGCCGCCGAGGCAATTGGTGATCTGGTTGCGTTGCGGATGAGTGCGCGCTTCCTCCGCAGAGATCATGCCCCATTCGACCCACTGGCGCACCATGGAATGATCGCGCGTTTTGAATAAAACCCTGTCACCGCGTAACACATAAAGACGTGAATCCCCGGCGTGTCCCCAATACATCTTGCCGTCTTGTATCAGGGCAGCGATGCAGGTCGTTCCCGGGAAACCGGTATCCGCATCATGCGGGATCCTCATGATGCGCTCATGCGCATGGCGCATGGTGCGCGTCAGAAATGCCTGCGGATCAGCGGCGGGCGACTGCGTATATGGACCGAACGACTCGATAAAAGTGTCGATGGCCGAACTGGCCGCAACCTCCCCGTGCAGATGCCCGCCCATGCCGTCTGCCAGCACCAGCAGTAACGTGTCGTTGCTGTAGGCATAGCCGACACGATCCTGGTTATATTTGCGATTGCCGATATGGCTGGCTTGATGTATCGAAAAATTCATAGGCCGTAATCGTAATATAATGCGCCTCATCAGCACAGCCTTTTATTCGGACGCACTCACCATGATTTTAAGCATGACCGGCTATGCCACCGCCAGCGCGGAACTCGACAGCGGCTCGCTGACGCTGGAATTGCGCGCCGTCAACCATCGTTATCTGGACATCCAGTTGCGCATGCCGGACGAGTTGCGCAGCGTCGAAAGCGCGCTGCGCGAGGCGATCACCGCGCAATTGCAGCGCGGCAAGGTGGAATGCCGCATCAACTATGCGGCGCGCAGCGCGCAAAGCGGCGCGGCACTGAATCGCGAGTTGCTGCAACAGCTCACCGCATGGAACAAGGAAGTACAGAATGCCCTGCCGGATGCGCAATCCTTAAGCGTGGCCGATGTGCTGCGCTGGAATGGCGTGCTGGAAACGCCGGTTGCCGCAGCGGATGAATTGCGTACCGCGTTGCTTGATTTGCTGCAAGATGTGCTGCAGGAATTCTCCGCGTCGCGCGCGCGGGAAGGCGAAAAACTCAAGGATTTCCTGCTGCAGCGCGTGGCAAAGATCGAGATGCTGCGCAATGACGTGATGCCGCATGTGCCCGCCGCGATAGCCGCTTATGAACAAAAGCTGATTACCCGGTTGCGCGAGGCGATGCAAAATGCAGAAGACGAGCGCGTCCGACAGGAAATTACGCTGTTTGCCAGCAAAATTGATGTGGATGAGGAGTTGTCGCGACTGGCCAGCCATCTTGTCGAAATGCGCCGCATCCTCACGCAGGGCGGTGCGGTGGGCAAGCGCCTGGATTTTCTGATGCAGGAACTGAACCGTGAGGCCAATACGCTGGGATCCAAGTCGGTGGATGCGGAAGTATCGCGCAGCGCGATGGAGATGAAAATACTCATCGAGCAGATGCGCGAGCAAATTCAGAATTTGGAGTAATGTTTCACCCCGTCGCCCAACGTCGCAGCAACCCAATAAAAGCCGCTAACCATGCGGCTTTTTCACATCTTGCGGTTGCAGTCATATCAGGGAAGCGCACAACTGCCATATACCCAAACGTGTACCAAATGGAATACTTCTTCTTGTATCCGAAGCAGAATCATTGGATATTCGGCGCAAGGCAGAAACTGATCAAGCAGCACGGCGGGGTGCGCCCAGCCGGTTTAGTTGAAAAACGCCTGCACCGCCTCAAGGAAGTCATGGGTAACGCGCTCGTTCACATCCTCGCCAATCTCCAGCCTTTCGATCAGCTCGTTCTGGTGGCCGAACATTTTCAGCAGCAACGGCTTCAATTCGTCCAGGTCGAAACACCATCCGACCATGCCCGGTTCACCGGCCACGGCCTCACCGGACAGCAACAACGATAGGACGAGTGGCACGGTCTGGTCAATGCGGCTGGCGAAGAAAGACCAATACGGCCATGCTTCAAACAGGTCGGCAAACCATGCACGTACTTCTGGAATGGCCTCAAGCTCGCGGGGATCGTCGTCGTAGCCGTGGAACACCAGCGTTACCGCACCCTCGGCGCCCATGGCGGAAGAACGGTCACTGGATAGACTTTTAAGCGCGGACAGTACGCCCGATATATCGCCAGCGGTGATCGCGGCAGAATCGCAAACGACAATCACTTGCTGGTCTTTGACGGGGGAAAAGCGAGAAGTAGGCATGATCGCTTGCAATAGCTATGACACGAGCGAGTATAGCGCAGCGTTGCTGTGTGGCAACGGGCACACGACGCACTGTGCTGGTTTAGCTATCCCGCTGCAAGCGATTCAGAACTTTGGCGATTTCCAGCAAGGCGCGTTGATTATCTGCCGACAGGGCGCGGAAATGCTGGCGGAGTTGGATAGCTTCATCGGTATAGTCGGATTCATTGGCTCCCAACAATTCTGGAGCTTCTTGAGTCAGTGACTCGGTACCTTCAGCAGCGGCATGAAGTGCCGACACCGTTGTTTCCAGTGCTGTAGCAATCATTCGTAGAGATTCAGGCGATGGTTGCTGCACCCCGCGCTCAATACGGGAAAGATTGCTGGGGTCGGATTTAATAGCAAAAGCCAATTGCTCCAGCGTTTCACCGCGCTTCTTTCTCACTGCCCGAATTATTTTCCCAATGTTCATGGTCGCGATTGTTGTGGCGATTTACGCCAATCGCAAAGCTATTGGTCTCATAACGCAATATAATTGGCGTAATCCGCCAATTTATTTGAGATTGCCTGCCAAATGACTGCATCCAGCCCGCAACAAACCAAGCTTCTCACTCTGCTACGTGAACTCTTCCAGCTTGATCAACCCGATCTCGATTTCGGCCTGTACCGCATCATGCACGCCAAATCGCGGGAGATTGAACAATTCCTTGAGCATGACCTGCTCGACAAGATTCAGGAAAGGGTGGGCGGGAACAAGGCGGAGAAGGTTGCACAGGCCAAAGCAGTTTACGAGCGCGAAAGGCAAAATGCGATTGATTACGGCGGTAACGCCGACGCACCGAGAGTTCAGCAAGCCCTTGCCGAATACAAGGCTGTGCAAGAAAGCCAGGACGACGATGCCGAACTTTTTGACCACCTCTACAAATTCTTTGAGCGTTACTACGAGGGTGGCGATTTTCTTTCGCGCCGTTACTACGCCCGCGAGACTAGCGAAAAGGCCGCGCCGTATTCCGTGCCTTATGACGGCAGCGAAGTCTATTTGCACTGGGCGAACAAAGATCAGTATTACATCAAAACCACTGAGAGTTTCCGTCAATTCAGCGTTGATCTGGCGCACGTACAAGCGGGCGATAAGCAACTGTTCGATGATGCCACCCCGCGCAAAGTCCATTTCACCTTGGTGGAAGCGGAAGAAGGCGCGCACAACAACGTCAAAGCCGCCAGCGACAAAGACCGCTATTTCATTCTGGATGCCGATACGCCGATTCAATGGCAGGGTGATGAGCTGACGGTGCGTTTCCACTATCGCGCCGACCCGGAAAAAACAGGGCAGGCTGGCAAATGGCGCGAAGAACGCAACAAGCTCAATAACACAGCCATACTGGCCGTGCTGGAGAAACAAGCACAAGGCAATGACGCACAGGCAACACTGGCACAACGGTTTCACCACGCGCTGGCGACCGAGATACCCAAAGGAAAAGATGGCACGCAAACCCTGCTCGCCAAATACCTCAACCAGTACACCGCTAAGAACAGCATGGATTATTTCATCCATAAAAACCTCGGCGCATTCCTCAAGCGCGAGTTGGATTTCTACATCAAGAACGAACTGTTCCGGCTGGATGATCTGGGCAATGCCGATGCGCCCAATCCGCAGCAACTCAACAAGCTATTGAAGAAGGCGCTCACCTTGCGCGACGTGGCGCACAAGCTGATCGAGTTCCTGGCGCAGACCGAGGAGTTTCAGAAAAAATTGTGGCTCAAGAAAAAATTCGTGGTGGACACGCAATGGCTGGTCACGCTGGATAAAGTGCCTGCTGATTTTTATCCGCAGATCGAAGCCAACGAGGCGCAATGGGCGGAATGGGTGAAGTTGGGCTTTGTGGCAGCGGATGCCAAGCACAAGAAACTGCTCAAGCCTGAAAGCAAGTTGGTGCTGGATACGCAGTTCTTCGATGCCGATTTCACCGCGCAGCTACTCGCCAGCATCCCCAATCTGGACGATGCCACCGACGGCGTGCTGGTGCATAGCGAGAATTTTCAGGCGCTGAATCTGATGCAGGCGAGGTATCGAGAAAAGGTGAAGTGCATCTACATTGATCCGCCGTATAACGCTAAATTTAGTGAAGTTCTATACAAAAATGCATATAAGCACTCGTCTTGGATGTCCATGATGCACGATAGGCTGCGATTAAGTTCTGCTCTCGGCAAACAGGAAAACGTCCACGTAATCGCAATTGATGAGAATGAGCAAGAGCGTTTAGCGGGAATTATTGATTTAGCCTTCCCGATGTACAGTAAAACGTGCGTCTCAGTTATTCATAACCCTGGTGGCATTCAAGGTAAAAACTTTTCATATAGCAATGAATTTGCCTATTTTATATTTCCATCAACCGGTGTGCATATTGGAACAAAAACAATTGAAGATGCAAATGAAGTGCCTTTAAGGGATTGGGGTGGCGATGAGTCCACACGAGAGTCTGCGCGAAACTGTTTTTATCCAATTTTTGTAAAGAATGGCGCAGTGATTGATTTTGGGGAAGTTTGCCCTGATGATTTTCATCCGAAGTCGAATGAATCACAATCGGACGATATTATTGCGATTTACCCTATAGACAGCAGCGGGATTGAACGCAAATGGAGGAATGCCAGAAACACCGTAGAAAGTATCAAAGCCAGCCTTATAGTGAAAGAGAAATCTGGGACGAAATACGTTGTACGTCTGAAAGATGAGTACAGGTACAAAACCGTTTGGGATGATGCCAAATACAACTCCAACATCTATGGTTCCAAACTGTTGGGCGACATACAAGGTGAAAAAATTTTTGCTTTCCCTAAATCAGTTTATACAGTTCAAGACTCCGTTTCTGCGGCAACATTTTCTGAAATAAATGCTACTGTTCTTGACTACTTTGCCGGATCAGGAACAACCGGTCACGCCGTTATAAACCTCAACCGTGAAGACAAGGATGAGGGGAAGCGCAAGTACATCCTCGTCGAGATGGGCGATTACTTTGACACAGTCTTGAAGCCACGCATCGCCAAAGTGGTGTATTCCGCCGACTGGAAAGATGGCAAGCCTACCGCGCCGGAGACGGGAATTTCCCAACTGGTAAAAGTGATACGCCTCGAATCCTACGAGGACACGATCAACAATCTGCAAGTGGCAGAGGAATCGGCGCAACGTAAGGTCATCGCGACGAATCCGGCTTTGCGCCAAGC
>JANLID010000078.1 GCA_024654105.1 Gallionella sp.
TTCCGGTTCTTCGAACGAAACAGCAACGTGGCTCTGCGCCGCAAGATTGTAAATCTCGTCCGGCTGCACTTGCTGGATGATGCGGATCAGGCTGCTGGAATCGGTCATGTCGCCATAGTGCAAGACAAAGTTGCGATTGCTGACATGCGGGTCCTGATACAGATGGTCGATGCGATCGGTATTGAACAGCGAGGCACGGCGTTTGATGCCATGCACAATGTAGTCTTTTTTCAGCAGAAATTCGGCAAGATACGCGCCATCCTGGCCGGTGATACCGGTAATCAATGCAACTTTTTTAGATTGGCTCATTTCATCAATTCCTTTTTGTGTGGCTGTCTGGAGTACCTATTTTCCTACTCACTACTCGCCGATTTCCCAGTTCTTGATAGTTCGAAAAAATGGAATCCAGGCTGGCCAGCTTCGCGTCGTGTACTAATGCCGATCCCAGAAGAGTCCAGCTTTACATCGTTCCCACGGTCTCCGTGGGAACGCCTCTGTGGACGCTTGCGTCCCGTGCCGCAGGAGCGGCACAAACTTCATTCCCACGCTGGAGCGTGGGAATGATAAAAAATCAGGGATGATGACTGAGTAAAATCACTCGCTGTTTTGCCACTCAGTCCCCAGTCCTGTTATTCATCTGCCGTAGTTGTCTTCATAGCGCTGTATGTCATCTTCGCCCAGGTATTCACCGACCTGAATCTCGACGATATGCAGCGGTTCATCGCCCAGATTTTCCAGGCGATGTTTCGCACCGATCGGAATGTAGGTGCTCTGGTTTTTCTGCACGGTGATGACTTCATTGCCGTTGGTGACCGTTGCCGTGCCGGACACCACGACCCAGTGCTCGGAGCGCCGGGTATGGCTTTGCAGGCTGAGGCGCGCGCCCGGCGCAACCTCGATGCGCTTGAGCTTGAAGCCTTCCGGGTCTTCTTCCAGCACGGTGTAGCTGCCCCACGGGCGGTTCACTTTTGTATGATAGATATGTTCGGTCGCCCCTCTTTCATGCAACACCTCCACCACTTCGCGCACCCGCTGGGTCTGGTCGCTTTTCGAGATCAGTACCGCATCGGCGGTCTCGACGACACATAAGTCTTCCACGCCGATGGCAGCGACCAGCCGCTTCTCGGCGCGGATCAGGTTGTTCCTGCAATCGACGGCGATGACGTTGCCTTGCAATGCATTGCCGTTCTCATCCTTGGCGGATATTTCATGTACCGCCTGCCAACTGCCGACATCGTTCCAGCCGATGTCACAGGGGATCAACAAAACGCGATCCGACTTTTCCAGCACGCCGTAGTCGATGGAGATGGAAGGCATGGCGGCGAAATGTTTTTCGACGGCCTGCCGGAATGTTTCAGCATCGCGGCTTTCGGCAAGGATGGTTTGCACGATCTGATGAACCGCGGGCAGGTGGCGTTCGATCTCGGCAAGGATCACCGAGGCGCGCCACACAAACATGCCGGAGTTCCAGTAGTAATCGCCTTCCTTCAGAAATCGTTCGGCGGCAGCGTGATCGGGTTTCTCGGTGAAGCGCTCCACCTCGTAAATACATGGCTGAGGCGACAGTGCCGAGGGCTGAGTAGAACTGCGCGCCGCTTTGCCACTCAGTCCTCGCCCCTCAGCCCTCAGTCCTCTTACCTTGATGTAGCCGAAGCCGGTATCGGGGCGGGTGGGCCGAATGCCGAAGGTAACCAGTTTTCCGTCCTGCGCTGCCTGTATGGCGATATCCAGATGCGCGCGGAACTGCGCCTCGTCCTTGATGATATGGTCGGCTGGCAGCACGACCATGACCGGGTCGCCCCCTTCCGCCATCAGGTAAGCCGCTGCCAGCGCAATGGCTGGGGCGGTGTTGCGGCCGATCGGCTCGAACAGGGTCTGATAAGGCAGCAGCGCGTGGTAGGCCTCGCCCTTGGCGTGAGACTCCTGTGTGACAATCAACACGCTGCCGGCATCTATTGCCGGCGAGAGTCGCGCAATAGTGGTTTGCAGCAACGAGGCATCGCCATCCAGCACCAGAAATTGCTTGGGCAATTGCTGGCGTGACAGCGGCCACAACCGGCTGCCGCTGCCTCCGGCGAGAATAACTGCGTGAACGTCACTCATGTGCGTTCTCCAACAGGCCTTTCTGGGCCGCTTCGCGCTGTAATTCTTCAATCTCGGCGCGCAACCGCTCATATTCTTGAACCTTGTATTTGAGGAAATACACTGTCATGCGTGCCTTTTCCTCGATCCCACCCGGGGTAAGCAGGTAGGCATAGGCCAGTTTGTTGTCGCTGTTGCGAAAATTGTTGACCTTCAGGCAGCCTTTTTCGACCAGCGCATTGAGACAGAAATTGATCTTGCCAAGACTGACGCCCAGCCGTTTCGCCAAATCTCTTTGGGAAAGGCTGGGGTTATTTTCCAGTGTCTTGAGCAGGCCGTAGCTGGTGGTATCGTCAAACATAGAGTGCGTTCAGCAAATGAACAGCGCACATTACAACAGGTTAAGCTGGAATCTGTCAAACGCCAGCCCTGTCCAATAACAAGCGAGCCTGAACGAAGAGGCATGAACTGCATTCATTTCGACATATTATCCCGAATTATCCATTGGAAATTGCTACATCGAAAAATCAGTGGCATGCCGGGCAGAGCCCGGCCTACACTCCGACGGATTATTTGGGATTATGAGACCGGGCAGTTCTGGAGGAGCCTGTGTGAGCAGGTGGCTGGCGTTTGCAACCAATATGCTGTTTCAGCTCTCAATGGGCCAGCGTGAAGCTGACACGTTCATAATCGATTCCGCGCTCCACGCTGAACAACATTTTTGCATTCAGTTTCTCAGTGTTGTGGTACAGCACTTCCACGACACGCCCCGGACGGAACCAGTCGCGAGAAATGACCAGGCTGGCGGGAATTTTCAGTGCGGAATCGGCTTGCAGAAGAAAGGCGGGGACATGTTTGTCTGACACGGTCAGATTTACGCCGGTTGCGCGAATGCTGACGGGCTCGGCGATACCCGGCAGATAACGCACACCAATCTGTAATTGTCCGGTGCGTACCACGTTTACCCATGCCGTGACGCCCAGCATGAAATTTTCCGCATCGCCGGGGCGCAGCGCAATCAGTTGGTTGTAGCTTAACCGCACGCCAAACGGATCCTCGCGCGTAAGGCGCGCACCCATGATGCTCTCGTTCTCAAAATTCCACGTTTCCAACGGGAACCCCATCTCGCGCAATTCCTTGTTATGCGTATCCTGCAGCACCCTGCCAAAGGTTTCTATTTGCTTGCGCGCCACGCTGTCCACGCTGGCATCACGCCTGGACTGCTTGAACGGTTTGCCGGACAAATGGGCATAAATTCCTTCCATCTTGCAGCAAAGCTGCGCGTGATGCGCGACCGGGCGTCGCTCGCCTAAGCGCGTGTTGTTATCTTCGCACCAGCACTGGTGCAAAAAGGTAAGAAATTCGATGCAATCACCTTTGCCACAGCGGCCGCCCAGATTTGCCTGCCGCGGCGTTTGCCCCTGTTGTAACAGAATGGTTTTTACGCGCAGCAATTTGGAGAGTGGAACCATCGCCAGATAACGCATACTGTTGCTGTGCGCAACTTGCCTGGCCGGCCGCAATCCTTGCTCGCTGGCCAGGTCTATGGCGAGCGGCTGCGCATCGCCCTTGCTGATGGTATAGCTGTTTTCAATGGTAATCGTGTCGCTCCACTGCGCCAGCCAGTCGTCCAGCAATTGCAATTGCGAACGCGAGAGTTCTGCGGGGTGCGCATGGCAGGCGAGCAGGGTTTTTACATAGATACTGTGGCAACTGCTATGCGGATGCTTGCCATTCAGCAGATCAGGCACTTCCGTTGCTTGCAGATTTTGCTGTTCGGCAAAGGCATACAACTCATTCAACTGATGCCACAGCTTGGGTTCAAATTCGTAGCCGGTGCGCAAGTGCTCGAAAATTTCCAGTCCGCTGTACAGCAGACCGCGTTGACACAGCAGCGCGCCATGCTTGGCAAGCGGCTTGTCGCCGGCCATATAGGCCTGCAGGCAACGCTGATAACCCAGCGCCATCGCCTGCCATAGCTGGACGATCGCGACAAACACCATCAGCTCGCTTTCATTCAGCGGCAACGGTTTGGCGATGAGTTTTTTGGCGTAATCGTCCTGCACATAACCGACCGTCTCGCGCAACAGTTCCAGCGTATTCAGCCGTTCCACGCCGCGCATCGGATAGCGGTTGAGTTCGTTGATCTGGGTGAGCAGCAGGCTGTGCGCCAGTTGCAAATTAGTCAGTTGCAATTGACCGAGCCATTGCGCGCAGCCCGCCGCATCCTTGAAAATCGGATCGGCGCGGTCGTCGGTCGGTTCGAGCGGAAGGGTCAGCATGATTTTATGTGGTTGCAGGCCGATATTTCATATGATACGTGCTTTCCGGTAGGGGCGATTCATGAATCGCCCTTACAGCAGCACCCTTTCTATCCCGCCATTATTTGCCTTCGCCACATAATCCTCCAGCCAGTTTGTGCCGAGCAGGTGCCGGGCCATTTCGATGACAACGTAATCCGAGGTTGTGCCAGCATCGTCGTTGTAACGCGACAAGCCCTGATGACAGGCCGGACATGAAGTGAGTATCTTGATTTCGCCGGCAAAACCGTCGGCGCGCAGCGCGGCGGCGCCCTTGCGCATTTCCTCTTCCTTGCGGAAGCGCACCTGGGTCGCGATGTGCGGCAATGCCACGCCAAAACTGCCAGCTTCGCCGCAGCAGCGCTCGTTGAGCGGCACATCAACCCCCATCAATTCGCTGACCGCCTTGAGCGGCGGGTAGGTCTTCATCGGCGAGTGGCACGGATCGTGATACATGAATCGCACTCCCTCGACACCCCGAAGCTTCACCCCTTTCTCGAGCAGATATTCGTGAATATCGAGCAGGCGGCAGTCCGGAAAAATTTTCTCGAATTTATATTTTTGCAACTGATCCATGCAGGTGCCACACGACACGATCACCGTTTTGATGTCGAGATAGTTCAGCGTATTCGCCACGCGGTGGAACAGCACGCGGTTGTCGGTGGTGATCCGGTTGGCCTTGTCGCCCTGCCCCGAGGCATTCTGCGGATAGCCGCAGCACAGATAACCCGGCGGCAATACGGTGATCGTGCCGAGCTCATACAGCATCGCCTGCGTCGCCAGCCCGACCTGGCCGAACAGCCGTTCAGAGCCGCAGCCGGGAAAGTAGAACACCGCTTCGGAATCTTCGCTCAGCTTATGCGGATTGCGGATAATGGGAACGATGCCCGCGTCCTCAATATCGAGCAGCGCACGCGAGGTCTTCCTGGGCAGATTGCCCGGCATCGGTTTGTTGATGAAATGGATCACCTGCGCCCGCGCCAGCGGCGCTATCAGGGGCGCACCACCGACCGTGGCGGGCGGGTGTTTGATCTGTGCCTTGAACAAACCAAAATGTTTGGCGGCCTGATAACCGATACGCTGCGCCTTGTAGCCCAACTCGATCATCACCTTGCGCATCAGTTTGATGCTGAGCGGATCGGCGGTGCTGAGGAACAGCATCGAGGCAGCGCTCACCGGATTGAATTTCGTCCTGCCATGTTTGCGCAGGAAGTTGCGCATCGCGACCGACACGTCGCCGAAGTCGATGTCCACCGGGCAGGGGTTTTTGCACTTGTGGCATATCGTGCAGTGGTCGGCGACATCGCCGAACTCGGCGAAATGCTGGATGGAGACGCCGCGCCGCGTCTGCTCTTCATACAGAAACGCCTCGATCAGCAGCGAGGCGCCGAGAATCTTGTTGCGCGGTGAATACAGCAGGTTGGCGCGCGGCACGTGAGTGCTGCATACCGGCTTGCACTTGCCGCAGCGCAGGCAGTCCTTGATCGAATCGGCAATCTCGCCCAGCTCGCTTTTTTCCAGAATCAGGCTTTCCAGTTCCATCAAATTAAAGCTGGGTGTGTAGGCGCGTTCCAGATTGCTGCCCTTGAGCAGCTTGCCCTTGTTGAAGCGCCCTTCCGGATCGATGCGCTGCTTGTAGCCGGTGAATGCGGCGATCTCCTGCGGTTCGAGATAATCGAATTTGGTGATGCCGATGCCGTGCTCGCCGGAAATTACCCCACCCAGGTCTTTCGCCAGGCGCATGATGCGCTCCACCGCAGCATAGGCTGCTTGCAGCATTTCGTAGTCGTCAGAATTCACCGGGATGTTGGTATGCACGTTGCCGTCGCCGGCATGCATGTGCAACGCGACGAAAACGCGTCTTTTCAGCACGGCTTGGTGGATCGCATTGCACCGATCGAGTATCGGCTGGTAGGTGCTGCCGCTGAAAATGTGACGCAACGGATCGCGCACTTCGCGTTTCCATGAGGCGCGCAACAGGTGGCGCTGTACCGCGTCGAACACCGTAACCCCCCTCGATCCCCCCTTATCAGGGGAGGGGCCAAGCTTCTCCCATGATAAGGGGAGGTTGGGATAACCAGCGACTTGGCTATCGCCTTTCGGGTGCCCGGCCAAAAGCTCTTCGGCTGATAGCCCAGTCGAATGGCTGGTGGTTCCATCAGGGGTTTGTTCGAGTGACGCGTCCAGATTGTCCAGCAGCCATTGCCAGCGCGTGCGCACTTCGGCGAGTATCTGCTGCACCGTCTGCGCACGGTTGCCGAGCAGTTCGGCGGTGCCGAGTTGCGCATCGTCCTGGTAATGCAACGGCAGTTCCCCGGAGAAGAATTCGTCCAGCGCATCGAGCAGCTTGAGCTTGTTTTTCAGCGACAGTTCGATGTTGATGCGCTCGATGCCGTCGCAGTAATCGCCCATGCACTTTAACGGGATCACCACGTCTTCGTTGACCTTGAACGCATTGGTGTGCCTGGCGATCGCGGCGGTGCGCGCGCGGTCCAGCCAGAATTTCTTGCGCGCCTCGGCAGATACCGCGATAAAGCCCTCGCCGCTGCGCAGGTTGGCCAGCCGCACGATCTCGGAAGCGGCAGAAGCTGCCGCTTCCGCATCGTCGCTCACCACATCGGCGATCAGCACCATCTTCGGGCGCGTGCCACGCTCGGCTTTGGTGGCGTAGCCGACCGCCTTGAGATAACGCTCATCGAGGTGTTCCAGTCCTGCCAAAAAAACCTTGCAGGCGGAGAAAGGGGAAGGGGGAATACTGCACTTATCGAATAACGCGGTGATCTCGACGATGGCGGGAACCGCTTCGCGCACCCGGCCGAAGAATTCCAGGCAGACCGTGCGAGTATGTTCATGCGCGCGGTGCAGGATGAAACGCGCCGAGGTGATGATGCCGTCGCAGCCTTCCTTTTGGATACCGGGCAGACCGGACAGGAATTTGTCGGTGACGTCCTTGCCCAGTCCGGCCTTGCGGAATGCGCTGCCGGGAATGTCGAGCATCTCCGGCGCGCCGTGCGGTGTCTTGTTGATCGGGGTTTGGCCGTCCGCTCCGAAGCGGCTGATGCGGAAAGTCGCAGTTTCAGCGTCGTGGATCTTGCCGAGGTTGTGATTGAGTCGCTCTACTTCCATCCACAGGCCGTCCGGCGTGACCATGCGCCACGAAGCGAGGTTGTCCAGCGCAGTACCCCACAGCACCGCCTTCTTGCCGCCGGCATTCATCGCCACGTTGCCGCCGATGCACGACGCATCCGCCGAGGTCGGGTCAACCGCAAACACCAGCTTGCCGGCCTCCGCCGCCTCCATCACGCGCCGTGTCACGACTCCCGCGCCGCAACGGACCGTAGCATACGGCTCGCTAAGCCCGGGCAGCACCAAATGTTCCACGGGTGAGAGCGCGTCCAGCTTCTCGGTGTTGATTACCGCGGAGAATTTGTCCAGCGGCACGGCGCCGCCGGTATAGCCGGTGCCGCCGCCGCGCGGAATGATGGTCAGCTTGAGTTCAATGCAGGCGCGCACCAGCGGCGCGACTTCCGCCTCGGTGTCGGGATGCAGCACCACGAACGGATATTCCACGCGCCAGTCGGTCGCGTCGGTCACATGCGAGACGCGCGCCAAACCATCGAACTGGATGTTGTCGCGGCGCGTGATGCGACCGAGCACGCGCAGGGCACGCTTGCGCAATTGCAGAGTCTGCTCGAATTCGGCGGCGAATTGATCGACCGCCGCCGCGGCAAGTTCGAGCAGGCGCTTTACTTTCAGATTGTGGTTACGACCGCTACGCTTAACATCGTCTTCGCCGAGGTCAGTCTTCACCGCACCTTCGGTGTTCTGGCGGCGCGCCTCGATCGCATTCAGGCGATGACGCAGCGCATCAATCAATGCTTCACGGCGTTTGCGGTTGGCGAGCAGGTCGTCCTGCAAATATGGATTGCGCATCACTACCCAGATGTCGCCCAGCACCTCATACAGCATTTGCGCGGAACGCCCGGTGCGGCGTTCTTCGCGCAAGGTATTGATAATGTCCCACGCCTCGTCGCCGAGTATGCGCAAGACGATCTCGCGGTCGGAAAACGAGGTGTAGTTATAGGGAATTTCGCGCAAACGTGCCGTCATGGGGTTCCTTGTGCAAGGCGCGCATTTTACCCGAATGCGGCACGCCGCTCGACTTTGATGCAGACAAATCAAAATGCTCCCGTGTCATGGGGCATTTCATAAATGGCTCGTCGAACAATTCCATGGGTAACCTGAGCCGAATACAGGATTAAGGAAATCCCGATGATGGTAATCCGCCATCAATACTGATCCGGTGTACCATTCCACCGTGTCTTGGCAGCCTGCCATATGGATTGTTCATCACGTCTTGTAACGGTAGACTTGACCTGCATAATTGTGCCTAGCTCGAAGAACCTACATGACCGACCCGGCCGACCTCATTAAAACCGCGCAGCACACGCCACCGGGCAACGTGCTGTACAACTCTCGCGTCGAGATTTGCCGCATTCTGCAATTTCTGATGAGCGACAGTTATCCTATCTCGGCCGAAATCGGAAACAACCAACTTTTCGAATCCCGTATTCTCTCCGTTGATCCCGGCACCGGATATCTGGTTGTCGCCTATTCTGCGAATAAATCAGCCAACAGCGTGTTGTTCGGCCTGCCCTCGCTGAAATTTACCGCAAATCCCCATAGGGGGCATCTTGTGTTTCAGGTTTCAAACCCCACGGATATGCAGTTCGCTGGCAAGCCTGCCATCCAGTTCGCACTTCCGCAGTCTGTCATTCTCAACCATCGCCGCAAGCAGCCGCGTATTTCTGTGCCCGAGGATGTATCGCTGCGCTGTATCGCCGATGAGGGCGGCGTAATTTCTTTCGAGGCAAGGATTAACGACATCAGCCTGGAGGGCATGGGAGGGCTGCTCTACAGCGATGACATCCTGCTGGAAGCGGGTACGATACTTAAAGGCTGCCGCATTATCATTCCGGGTGGCAAGGCTGTCATCGCCGATCTCGAAGTGCGCTACACGAAGATGATCGCTCTTTGGGACGGCACGTTTATCAACCGGGCGGGCGTGCATTTTGTGCGGAAACCGGAGGGGATCGAGGCATTGATCGACAGGTTCGCTCAGAATTCGGACAGCACGGAAGCGCCCGGGTAAACGGCAAGCCGCACCGAGCCTGACCGTGCTATCTGTTTTCAACGGCGGTTGAAAGGCGGAATATCTTACCTGTTCAATTGCCGCTTCCTGCTTGCGCCATCACCCGGGCTGCACGGCCTCATCGCCTCGCCCCCTATGCATCGCCACTCTTGTTGATGACGCGGAAGGCAGGTGCGCCGCCGTCCTTGTCCTGCCCGGCGTAAAGGGTGAGGTGCGGGTAGGGAATCTCGATACCGTGCACGTCGAATGCGTTCTTCATGCGGTGCAGAAACTCGCGCCGCACGCCCCACTGCTCCAGTGCGACGGTCTTGAAGCGGCAGCGCAATACCACGGCCGAATCAGCCCAGTCCTGCACACCGGCGATCTCGATGTCCTCCAGTATCTTCGCGCCAAAGTCTTCGGTCGCGCGCAAATCCCGGGAAACTTTGCGCATGACTTCGTAGGCGTCGTCCACACTCTCACGGTAGGCGATACTCACATCGATCACGGCATATGCATAACCGCGCGATTTGTTGGTAACCGTGGTAATCAGGCCGTTTGGCACATAATGGACATTGCCCTCGAAATCGCGCAGCCTGACATAGCGCAGGGTAAGGTCTTCCACCACCCCGGTCTTATCACACACCTCGACCACGTCACCCTGGCGGATCTGGTTTTCCAGCAGCATGAAAAAACCGTTGAAATAATCCTTGATCAGGCTTTGCGCACCGAAGCCGACAGCCAGCCCAACCACTCCCGCCGCACCGAGAATGGGCGCGATGGAAATGCCCACTTCGCTCAACGCCAGCATGCCGGCGACCAGCGAAATCACGACGGTGAAAATGTGGCGGAACACGCGCGCCAGCGTTTCGATGCGGCGCGCCTCTTCGGCCGAGGCTGAACGCGTGTTCATATAGTTGCGGAACACGCGGATAAGTTTGCGGCTGAGGCTATGTAGCAGCCAGGCCAGAACCAGAATGACGGTGACGCGAATCAATGCGCCGGGAATGCCTAAAGCTGAAATATCCATGTTGTTTCCCTGGTTCAAATTGCGCGGGCAAGCGGACGCATTGGCAGATGATAGAACATCTGGAGATAGCGGGCGGCTTCTTCGCGCTCCAGGTTATTGAGAGTGCAGGTTTCGCAAGGACAATATCTCGCGGCAATGTTTCACGGATTTCACGTTAAAAACAGTAACTCGAGCCACTGGTTATTCGCCACTGTTTTTTGTGGAATCATTTGCCGTCCATGTCCACTGCGGTTTTCAGCATCTCGAAAATATCCGGGATGGCGGCGCTCACCCGGTTCCAGTTCGGAATCAGGGGGTTGCCCATGGGATTTTCCACGAACGCCTGCGCTGCCATGGCGATGGCCCTGGTGAACGCCTCCACGGCCTTGGCCTCCTCGTGCCTGTCAAAGCCGAGCCCGTTGATCATCGCGTCCGCCTCGTATTTCATCAGCGTATCCTCGGCCTGCCTGAGGTAAGTCACGATCAGCGACCTGAACAACCCCTCTGAAAAAACCACACCATCCGAGGCCAGTGTCCTGAAAATGGATTTGCAAATGTCCACGGCCATTTTCATCAGGCCCTTTTCCGCGTTCTCGGACGAAAGCGCCTGATGCTTATGTTCGTAAGTCGCGGCGATGTCCACCTGGCATACCCGGCGCGGCGAATAGTTGCGGTATACCTCGGCCAGCGAGCCAACCTCCAGCCCCCAGTCTGACGGGATCCTGTTTATCCGTGCCACGTCCACACTCATGCTAAATTCCCCGGCGAGGGAATAACGGAAACTGTCAAGAAACGCCAGAAATCCGTGCTGCCCGGTCAACTGCTGGAGGGAACGGACCAGCGGCGTCACCAGCAGGCGCGTCACGCGCCCGTTCATCTTGTTGGTCACCCTACTGTAATAGCCCTTGCAGAATACATAATTCAGGTTCGGGCTGGCGATCGGGTAGCAGAGCCTGGCGAGCAGTTCCCGGCTGTAGGTGACGATGTCGCAATCATGCAGGGCAATCACGTCCGATTTGCCGCGCGCCAGCACATACCCGTAAGCCAGCCATGCCGAGCGCCCCTTGCCTTGGGGCCCGGCATCCAGCCCGTTGCGCTTGAGCGTTTCATACACCTCGCTGATGCGCTTGCCTTTGTTGTGGATAATTTTGACTTCCGCTGGAATCGGCGCCATGAATTCCCGCACCCGCTTGAAGTCGGCTTCCGTAGCCTGGTCGAGAGCCAGCACGATTTCGTTCAGGTACTTCACCTTGGTCAGTTCCTGAACGATGCCCGGCATGGCCAGCCCCTCGAACTCGGAATACAGCGCCGGAAGCACCAGCGCGATCGGTCGCGTTTTCGCAAAGCCGAGCAGTTCGGACTCCAGCCGCTCCAGCGACGGTTTGCCCAGTTGATGGAGTGTCGTGATGTTGCCGGTCTGGTAAAAGTCGCTCATGTTGCGCCCCCGCTCAAATATGTTCGATGTCGTCCTGCGTTTTTTCCGGCTGCTCTTCGGCGATTTCCCGCTCGATGATCCGCTTCGCCGCGCCGATGCCGCCCACGCCAAAAGCGATGGCGAGCGCGACCACGATCCCGCCGAACACGATGGAGAAGGCGGAGAGCACGATGCTGGTCGCGATCTGCAGTTGCTCCATGACCATGGCCAGAATCATCAGCATCAACAAAACGCGCACCGCTTCGGCGAGCAGCTTGGCATAGTGGTAACCGCTGTTCGCCGCGGCGATCAGCACGCCCCGGCTGATGAAGCTGGAAACCACGTAACCGACCACCAGGATCATTGCCGCAGAAAATACGCGCGGCAAATAGCTGAAGAACTGCCCGACCAGATTATCGATGGCGGCGATCTTGAGCGCGCTCAGGCCAACCATCAGGGTGACGATAATCAGCATCCAGAACACGATCGCACCGAAGACAGCAGAAGGTTTCACCCACAGGTCGCCTTTGCGCATCAGGGTGGTGAATCCCATCCGGTCGGACCAATTGTCGAATTCGACCGCCACCAGAAATTTCACCAGAACGGCACGCAACACCCTGGCCAGAAGAATGCCGAGCGCAAGAATCACCAGCATGGCCAGCAGGCTGGGCACAAACTCCTTGAACTTTGAAAACACCTCCTGCAAAGGCTCGAGTATCAGATTCAGAAAATCATTCATGGTGCATCTCCTTAGGTTTATTTCCAACTGGTTATCAGATAATCCTTGTTGTTCTCAAACTCCATGCAAAGCTTTTCGATTGCTGCATCCGCCTCGCTCTGCCCCATGGGTTCGGCCTCAATGACAAATGAGGCGGTTTTCCCGATATAAAGCGGCAACAGCGACTTGACCAGATGTTCCGCCGGCAGTTTTTTCAGGTGGAAGGCGATGGCATAGTCGTAGATGATGCGCGCCCACAACCCGGCGGGAAAATGGAACTCCGCGTCGTCCAGCGCACCCAGCCGCTCCACTTCCCTGAGATCGCCCGCACCGAGGATGCGCAGCCAGATTTCGCGCAGGTTCAGCAGGCCTTCCCTGAATATTTTCAGCATCCTTGTGGTATTCACGTTCACGTGTTCGAGCCCGACGGTGTATTCGAAGCCGAAGGTCGCCACCGGCTCCGACCCTCGCACGGGCATCCAGATAGCGGCATAATTCTCCATCAGATCGAAAGTGGCGCTGACCACCTGGTAGAGCATGTTGCCCAGATCGGCGCCGGGATCTTTGGCATCGTGTATCTTGGCGCCGAGAAAGGATTGCGCCACCTTGAAGCCGTTCGCGATGGCCGTCGTGGTCATCCAGATGTCGATGCCGAAACGGGCCACATCCGATTCCCACACATCCTTGGTCAGATAAAACTGCGCCAGTTTGCCGGAGAAACCGAAATCCCCGCCGATCGGCTGCCGTACCCGCTTGCCATAAAGCGTGCGGGTGAGCGGGTAAACGATACTGTTGGTGATGGTGCCGTCGAACTTGTGCCGGTGGTAGAGCGGGGCGACATAGTCGAAACCACCGTCCAGCACCGGTTTGACGAGCAGCTCGATCCACTCGGGCGTGATGCTTCTGAGATCGGAATCGACCACCACGCAGGCCTTGGCCTCCAGCGTTTGCGCGATCTCGAAGATGGTGCGGAAGGCGCTCCCTTTGCCGGGAATTCCCGAATAGGGGAAGGCTATCTTGGCAATGGGCTGGATGCGGTGATGCAGCAGGATGGCGCTAAAATCCGCGATGGAAGTATTTTGCACGACTTCCGTGGTGCCGTCGCTGGAACCGCCGTCGGAATTCACGATCACTGCTTTGTGGTCGGGAAAGTATTTGGCCAGGCCGGCCTGCACCGCGCGCACCACATGGCCGATGGTGTGCGCGTTGTTGAAGCTCGGGATGCCGACGATGATGTCGGCGTTCCCGACCTTCTTGATCTGCTCGTGTATTTCAGCCCTGAATATAACGCTGTTCATGGTTCGGATTGCTCCCTTGGACTGCGCTTTACCTTATCACGATAGCGGCTGTGTCGCACCCCGTTTTTCCAGCAGCAGCAACTGCATGTCCATCACGTTGGTGCCGGTCGGCCCGGTGATGAGGTGGTTTTGCGTGCCGGACAAATCATCCAGGCGCTGGAAAAACGGATATGAATCGTTATTCTCAAGATGAAGCGAGGGATCGATCCCCAGCCTGCGTGCGCGCGCGACAGTGCTCCCGTCCACCCATGCACCTGCGGCATCGGTCGGGCCGTCGCTGCCATCGGTTCCGGCGGAAAGCAGGCTCATCCCCTCCAACCCCTCGATTTCCAGCGCGAAGGCCAGCGCGAGCTCCTGATTCCTGCCGCCTTTCCCAGATCCTGTGACGGTGACGGTGGTCTCGCCGCCGCACAGCAGGCAGCAGCGTTCGCCTACTATCATCTCGCTCAACTCACGGCGTGCGGCCTGCGCCAGAAAATGGGCGGCGGCGCGCGCTTCGCCCTGGAGTTCCGCGCTGATGATCTTCACGGGTAGCCCGAGTTGCCGGGATTTTTCCGCCGCTGCATCCAGCGCCAGGCCGATTGCGCCGACGATCACGTTGCGTGTCCTGTCGAGGCAGCGGTCGCCGTTTTTAACCGTCTCGGGAACCTGCCCGCCCGCGCCCTGTTCCAGATGCGCCATCACGCGCGGCGGCATCTTCTCCCGCAATCCGTATTTCGCGATCACCGCCAGGGCATCGGCAAAAGTCGAACCATCCGGAGCGGTCGGGCCGGAGGCGATCACGTCGAGCCGGTCGCCAATGACATCGGACAGCAGCAGCGTGACGACCTGCGCCGGGTAAGCCGCCCGTGCCAGCCTGCCGCCCTTGACGGCGGAAAGATGCTTGCGCACCGCGTTCAATTCACCGATGGACGCGCCTGCCTTCAACAGCAGGCCGGTCACCTCCTGTTTGTCCTGCAACGTCACGCCGTCAACCGGCGCAACCAGCAACGCGGAAGCTCCACCCGACAGCAGGCAGATCACCAGCGTTTTCTCATCGGCGGCCTGCACCATTTTCAATATGCGTTTCGTGCCGGCCTCTCCTGATCCATCCGGTACAGGATGGGCGGCTTCCACCTGCCCAATAATGGCCAGCGGCACCGTGTGACCGTGTTTCGCGACGATCAGCCCTGCTGAAATCCGCTTGCCGAGCAACCCTTCAATTGCCAGCGCCATGCGCGCCGTGGCCTTGCCGGCACCGACCACGGCAATGCGTTCGAATGAATCCAGGTCATAGTTGGTGTCGCCTACGCATAAGCTGCCATCCCTGACCTGTACGGATTTGAGCACCGCGCGGTACGGATCCACGGCGGCGAGGGCAGCATTGAATATCTCGCTCAACGGCCCGGCGCTGTTCCCGGAGAGTAATTGCAGCACGGTTTCGTTCCAGCCGGCCGGGCCGGGGAGTTGCGTCTTCAGCAGATTGGGAATGGCGATGCGCGCGTCATGGCTGCCGTCTTCGTGCCGCACCAGCACCGGGTGATCCACCGCCTGCAGCATCTGTAAGTCGTTCAGGCTGTCGCCCAGAGCGACACTCGTTACCGTGCCGAACTGCTGTTCATACAGCGACTTCAACAGGTTTACCGCGCGCCCCTTGTCATGCCTGCCCGTGATGTGGAATATCCGCCCCTCGGTCCAGCTCAGGCCGGATGCCTCGATTGCCTGCAGAAAGCGCTCGTCGGGCGCGCCATCAAACACGAAGGGTTCGTCGAAGTCGCGCTGTTTCGACAGCTTGGCCTCATCGCGGGACAGCCCGGTCAGCGCGGCGACTTCTTCCTCTGTCATATCCGCAAAGCCGCGTACTTTGACCCCAAGCTGTTCGCGGAGTCCGATAAACCGGCGCCTGATTTCAGCATAGGGCGTGCCGAGCCGGATAAGCCAATAGCCGTCAAATGCTTCGGCTTTGACTGGCTCCGGAAAATAGCCTCGCGGAATGAATATCCCGCCACCATTCTCGGTGATGAACGGATGCCGGTTGTTCAGGCGCTGGCGATAACCCTCTATTTCCGTCCGCGTTTTACTGGAACACAGGACCAGCGGGATTTCACGCGCCCGGATTACCTCAAGGGCAGGCTGCGCCGCTGCAAAGGAATAACTCGATGAATCGAGCAGGGTTCCGTCCAGATCGCTGACGATGATCGTTTTTGGCATACTGTTCTTTCTTTTAGTCATGGCCAGACTTGCTTTCTTCATCCTTCGCGCGGGGCGCAGGTTTGCGAATGAAGTTCTTTGCCATCGTGTGGAACAGCGGTGTCGGGCAGACCAACCTTGAGCAGATTTTGGCAATGAACGCCGCTGCCATCAGCGGCAATATCATTTCGTGGTTGTCTGTCATTTCCATGACGATGACGAAAGCGGTGATCGGCGCCTGGGTGACGCCGGCGAAGTAGGCGACCATGCCGAGAATGATCGCCGCACCTGCCGGTACGGAGGTGAAGAAGTGTGCGATATTGGCGCCGAATCCCGCTCCTGCAGAGAGCGTGGGCGCCATGATTCCGCCGGGTATTCCGCTGATGTAGGAAACGACGGTGGCCGTCATTTTCAGCAGGCCGTAGCTTTCCGGCAATACCGCATTGCCATCGAGCAGCGATTTCGCTTCGATGTATCCGCTGCCGTAAGTGGTGTTGCCCGAGGCCAGTCCAATCAGCGCCAGGATCAAGCCGCAGGCGGCTGCGAATTCAATCGGCTTGGCCCGCATCCACTCGCCCATGCGTCCCGGCAGGCCTTTGTTGACTTCGATCAGCGCACGGCTGAACGCTCCGCCCAGCAGTCCGCCCGCGATGCCGCAAATGACGACCACATTCCATTCCCTGCCCCACTCCAGTGTTTCGGAGGTGTGGCCGAAGTAGGAATAATTCCCGAGCAGCGCAAGTGAAGTGATCCCGGCGATGATCACCGTCATGAGTATCGTCGAGCTGTTGTGTTCTTCAAAAGAACGGCTCATTTCTTCG
>JANLID010000088.1 GCA_024654105.1 Gallionella sp.
CGCACGGATAGCCTGCTTGTAGAGCAGCCGGTCGGCCTGCGCGCGCGTGGCGCGTACCGCCGGGCCTTTGCTGGAATTCAGGATGCGGAACTGGATGCCTCCTTCGTCGGTAGCGGATGCCATCGCGCCGCCGAGCGCATCCACTTCCTTGACCAGATGCCCCTTGCCGATCCCGCCGATGGACGGGTTGCAGGACATCTGCCCCAGAGTTTCGATGTTGTGGCTGAGCAATAAGGTCTTGCAGCCCGCGCGCGCGCTGGCCAGGGCGGCCTCTGTACCGGCATGGCCGCCGCCCACCACGATCACATCGAAGATATCGGGGAAATTCATGTTGCAACTGTTTGGCAAAGGACGCGCATCATACAACAGCCCCTCCGGAATCCCAAACGCATTGTTTCACGTGAAACAGGAAGCGTTATTTTCCGATGCAGAAGCGGCTGAAGATCTCGCCGAGCAGATCGTCCGGGGTGAATTCCCCGGTAATTTCGTTCAGCGCGCGCTGCGCGAGGCGCAATTCTTCGGCGAACAGTTCCGCGCTCGTCGGCATCGCCTGCGCCCGGACAAGGTGGGTTTGCGCCAGCGTCAAGGCGCGCACATGCCGCTCCCGCGCCATGAAGGCGCCGCTTTCCTGATCGCGCCAACCCACCGCTTCCAGCAGCTTGACGCGCAATTCGTCCATTCCCGCGCCGGTTCTGGCGGAGACACGGACAAACGGCACGGGTGCGGATACGACGGTGCTGTCGTCCAGCAGGTCGGTTTTGTTGAACACCAGCAGCCGCGGAATATCCTCCGGCAAACTGGAAAGAATCGCCTCGTCCTGCCCTGTCAGTCCTTTGCTTGCATCCAGCAACAACAGGATCAGGTCGGCACGATGCAATGTCTGATGGGCGCGCGCAATGCCCATCTTTTCCACCGCATCCGCAGATTCGCGCAACCCCGCCGTGTCGATAATGTGCAACGGCACCCCGTGAATCTGGACTGCCTGGCGGATCACATCGCGGGTGGTACCTGGAATATCGCTGACCAATGCCACCTCCTCACCGGCCAGACGGTTCAGCAGGCTGGACTTGCCGACGTTCGGCTGCCCGGCAATGGCTACATGCGCACCCTCGCGCAGCAAGCTGCCCTGCTTTGCGGTGTCCAGCGTATGCTGCAAGCGCAATCGGACGCTGTTCAGTAATGCATCGCGGCGCTTTGTGTCAAGAGCGTCCACCTCCTCTTCCGGAAAGTCCAGCATCGCCTCCACCAACATGCGCAGGTTGATCAGCTCATCGACCATGCCGTGGACGGCGGCGGAAAACTCCCCGCGCAGAGAACGCATCGCGCTGCGCGCGGCTTCGGCGGTATTGGCATCGATCAGATCGGCAACGCTTTCCGCCTGCGCAAGGTCAAGCTTGCCGTTCAAAAAGGCACGGCGCGTGAATTCGCCGGGTTGCGCCAGCCGCGCCCCCAAATTGAGGCAGCGCTGCAATAACAATTGCAATACTGCAGAACCGCCATGCCCTTGCAGTTCGAGTACATCTTCACCGGTATAGGAGTGCGGAGCAGGAAAAAACAAGGCGACACCCCGATCCAGGATGTCGCCATTTTCGTCCAGAAAACTGCCATAGGTGGCATGCCGCGCAACAGGCAATTCACCCAGAACCTCATGCGCCAGAGCTTCGCTATGTCGCCCGGATATTCTTACCACCCCAATACCGCCACGCCCCTGTGCAGTGGCAATGGCGGCAATGGTATCAGCGTTTGGCAGCAGCACCTTTGCTCTCTTCCGCAGCAGCCCGGGTGATGTACCACTGCTGTCCAATGGAAAGAATGTTATTCACAACTGAGTACAGCACCAACCCGGCGGGGAAGAAGAAAAAAATTACACTAAAAGCAATTGGCATGATTTGCATTATCCTGGCCTGCATCGGGTCCGCTGGCTTGGGATTAAGACGCGTCTGGATAATCATGCTTGCCCCCATGATCAGCGGCAGGATGTAATAGGGGTCGGCTGCCGACAAGTTGGTTATCCAGCCAAAGAATGGCGCGTAGCGCATCTCGACACTCGCCAGAATAGCCCAATACAAAGCGATAAACACCGGGATTTGCACTACTACCGGCAAACACCCCCCCAACGGGTTGATTTTTTCCGTTTTATACAACTCCATCATGGCACGGTTCAGTTTTTCCCGGTCGCTGCCGCACTGCTGTTTTATCTTTTCCAGCTTAGGTGCAACCACACGCATCTTTGCCATGGAGCGATAGCTTGCCGCAGACAGCGGAAAAAACAACAGCTTAATCATAACGGTAAGCAGAATGATGGCAACGCCCCAGTTGTGCGTCCAGTCATAAAACAGCGTCATAACCCAAAACAACGGGGTGGAAAGAATGGTCAACCAGCCGTAATCTACCGTCAACCCCAAACCCGGAGCGACATTGTTCAAATTAACCTGTGCCGGACCAGCATAAAGCGCCGTGCTGATGAGCACTTTCTGTCCCGGATTAACAACCTGCTCCGGCAATATCACCCCCACCGAATACGCGTCGCCGTCCAACTTGCGCGTGAAATATTCACGATCAGTTTTTTCCTTGGGCAGCCATACCGCAACAAAGTAATGCTGCAATATTCCGATCCAGCCATCATTGGCTCGTTGGGGGTAATCTGCCTTACCCTTTTCTATATCCTGAAATGTTACCTTTTTAAATTTTTCCTTATCGGTATAGACCGCAGCACCCACATAAGTAGGCAAGAACCTTGAGTTGCCAGCCAGTGCGGCGCTATTGCGAATGAGTTGAAAATAGCTGCTTGCCGTTGCTGCCTGTTGCCCGGTGTTTTCCAACTCATATGCGACATCAATCAAGTAACTTCCTTTATGGAAAGTGATTACCTTGCTCACCTTCAGCGCGGAATCGCTCTCTGCATTCAGTCGTACCTGCACCTGTTCAGCATTCCCGGAGAGCACATACTGATCCTGCT
>JANLID010000101.1 GCA_024654105.1 Gallionella sp.
AGTTTGAATGCCAGCCCGAGGAACGTCGGGCGTGATACGCAATTGCGGGTGCGGCTTGTTCTGTGGCGCACCGTGGCGAACGTCGATTCAATCGGGTTCGTCGTGCGGATATGCTGCCAGCGTTCCGCCGGAAAGTCGTAAAACGCCAGCAGGCTGCCCCGGTCTTTCTCTATCTTTTCCGCGGCCTTCGGATACTTGGCCTTGTAGTGTCCGACAAACTTTGCGAACGCCGCCTATCTTTTGCTCGGTGCTTTTGTCGGCATATCCGCCTTTGCCCTTCCGTGCTGCGATTCCGGCAGTGCGTTGAGCACGTTGCCTATCTTGTGGAACCAGCATCGCTGGTGCCCGGTCTGCGGAAACACCTCCTCAATGGCCGCCCAGAAACCCATCGCACCATCGCCGACAGCCAGCAGAGGCCCAGCCTGCAAGCCTCGTTGCTTGAGCCAGCGAAACGTCTCGTCCCAGGTGGCGAAGCTCTCGGTATTGCCCATCCGCACGCCGAGTATTTCCCGGTAGCCGTCTGAGCGGATGCCCGAGACGATCAGCACCGCCCGGCTGACAACGCGATCTTCCTCGCGGCTATTGATGAACAGCGCGTCCACCAGGGATATTCGCTTTCCAGCCGCCGCTCATTGAAGGCACGCACGCGCGGTTCAAGGCCTGCGCACAGTGCGCTGACCGTCGATTTGGAGAAGCTCGCCCCGCACAGTTCCTCGGTGATGGTCGAGACCTTGCGGGTGGAAACCCCATTCACCACCATTTCCATCAGCGCCAGCACAAATGCCTGTTCGCTGCGCTGGTAGCGCTTGAAGATATTGGTCGAGAAACTGCCGTCCCGTGTCTGTGGCACCAACAAGGTCACCGGGCTGACGCGGGTGTAGAGCGTGCGCGCCCGGTAGCCGTTGCGGTAACCGGCCCGATCGTCCGTGCGCTCGTGCCGCTGTGCGCCCAGCGATTCCGCCACCTGCGCTTCCAAAACCTGATTCAGAACTGTCTCCACCAGTTTCGCCAGCCCGTCTTGGCCGTTCAAAAGGCCTGGCAACAATTCCGGTCCTACGCTAATTTCATACTCAGCCATCGCTTCTCTCCTTCGGTTGTTAAACGTCTCGTTAACGTTAATTTACCGAACCGGAGCGGTGGCTGCCCACCAATTTATTTACAGCAGTTTACGGACTCAATCCAGGATGGCAGGGAAATTACGGTGAACCAATATATTCGGGGTGGCAAGGTGGGTAGCGAAAAGTATCTGGTATTACCGGATAGGTCTTTGCGAAGAAAATGAAGGGGCGCGATTGTTTTCCAGTCGGAGGGTAAAATGGTCGCACAGTCCACCAGTTTTTTGTCCAGAAACAGCACACCTTTTTCCAAGCTATCCAGAAACAATTTTAGTATGGGAATTATAATTGTGGTTAACACCTAAGTGTTCACAGTAAACGTCCATGCGCTAACGCTCACTATGAACGACTGCAAATTTTATTTTTGCCAGAATATATAAATATTGTTTACAAACAATTAGATATAATTATGGCACGATTTTGGCTTATTTAGAAGATCGATGTTTACGATTTGCAAAATAGACACGATTTTTAAACTGATAATGTTGAAATAACTGGAGTTTCAACACATCAAGTTGCTCTGCTTATATCAAAAGCAAAGAACATTAATTGATCCATGTTTCGGAGGTATTGAGTTAGGCCACTCTCTTCTCCTTCCACTGGGATGTGGTGGGTTTTGCTTACTTTGGCGCTTGTTTCGAATATTACCTAGAATTGTTATTGGGTTGACAAACATCAACGTGAAGCCGGTAGCCAACTGAATTCGTTTGCCAGATATAATTGCCTAGGTATTCTCTTGACACGTTTTGTCAGTTGGAACAGTATTTCGAAAGTGCGGCAAATTGTCGCACTCAATTTGTCGCAGACAACATGTGCACAAATGCAATGTAAAGGGGGTGTTAACAATGGAATCATCCAAGACTGGGATTGTGCCAGTTTCCTTCATGCAGCAGATGCTGCATAACAAGTTTCTACTTTTGACCGTGGTGTTGGCTATCAGTGCGGCAGCATACTTTGGTATCGGCCTTTACCTGTTGCTCGGGCACTGAGTGCTATTGACCCGGAATTCCAGAAAACCATAGCTAGAACTGTAGTCATTGTTGTGACATAGCACGGAAGAGCAAAACCAGAGTTTGTTTTAAGAGTTGTTTTGTATCAATCGTTAGATCGTTAGATGGTGTCAGCCATCACAATTTTTAGGGAGGAGTAAGCGATGTCAGAACCAACTTCAAGTGGCGCAAGCCCCCATTTCATGCAAAGAGCATTGGATAACCAGTGGCTTATGTTAGCCCTAGCCGTGTTGACGCCTATGGTGCTTTATACGCTGTGGGGACTCTGGGACATAATCAACATACCGGTAGCTCCGTAGGAACGCCGCGTTTGTTTAATTAAATTAAAGGAGAAGTACAACTATGGGAACGTCTTATACCCCCCCAACCAATCCGGACTGGTGGCGCGAACCGATCGAGCGCACCGAGATAATCTGGATTGTGCTTGCTTTTGCATGGTGTGTGTTCATGTTCGGCTGGATGATCAGCTGGCACTGGATTGGTAATCAAAATATGAGAAACGAGGCGTACCAAACCACGCCGGAGAAGTTTTCCAAGCATCTGTCGGATCAAGCGGCGAAGTATGTCGTGCGCAAGGACGCAGCCACCGGTGAGGATGTCATAGCGCCGCCTCCGGGCAGCGATGTTTATCTGGCCGGCATGCAGTGGCAATGGCGTCCTATCCTAGAGCTGCAAAAAGGGAAAACCTACCGTTTGCACATGTCTTCCCTCGATGTGGGTCACGGATTTTCGTTGCAGCCCGAGAACATCAACTTTCAGGTTTATCCCGGCTACGAGCAGGTCCTTAACCTGACCCCGAATAAATCTGGCACTTTCAGCATAGCGTGCGGCGAATACTGCGGCGGGGTTAACGCCATTGGGCATCACACGATGCTCGGCAGAATTTACGTAAAGGAGTAAGAAAAATGGCGACGACAACAATGTCTGATTTTCGCGTTGACCCGGTATCCGGTCTCAAGGTCAACAGAACGGCTAACACCCTGGTTAAGTGGAATGCGTTTGCAGCAGTAGTATTTTTGCTGGTTGGGGGTTTGTTCGGTCTCTTGGTGGCGCTTACCCGCATGCCGAGTGTGCAACTGCTTCCGCCTGAGCTTTTCTACATGGCTCTGACGGCTCACGGTCTGGTTAATCTGGCGGTGTGGATCATTTTCTTTGAAATGGCCGTGCTGTATTTCCTGGGCGCGCATGTGCTGGGTAACCGGTTGGCTACTCCGCGCTTTGCGTGGGCGCAATTCTGGCTCATGCTCGTCGGTGCAGCCATGGTTGCCGTGGCAGTGCTGGCGCCAGTGTGGGGCGGCACAGGATCAAGCGTGATGATGACCTCCTACCCGCCGCTTGAGGCGCAACCGCATTTCTATCTGGGGTTGATCCTGTTTGCCGTGGGCGCGCTGATTGGCTGTTTCGTGTTCCTCGGCACGCTGGTGGTTGCCAAGAGAGAAAAAACCTATCAGGGATCGCTTCCGCTGGTGGTGTTTGGCGGCGTGACGGCCTGCGTGATTGCCGTTTTCACCATCGTTTCCGGCGCGCTGATCTTGATTCCGACTTTCGTTTGGTCGTTACATGTGATACCCGGTTTCACTATTGATCCCATGATGTATCGGGTTGTCTGGTGGGCGTTCGGTCACTCCTCGCAGCAAATCAACGTGGCTGCCCATATCTCCATCTGGTATCTCATAGCTTCATTGGTATTCGGCGCCAAGCCGATGTCCGAGAAGGTCAGCCGTTTTGCGTTCCTGCTGTATATCCTGTTCCTGCAGCTCGGTTCTGTTCACCACTTGCTGGCCGATCCGGGATTGACTTCTGTGTGGAAGATATTCAATACCAGCTACATGATCTATCTGGCGGTGTTGGCCAGTATGATCCACGGTTTGACTGTTCCCGGTTCGATCGAGGTCGCGCAACGCAAGAAGGGGCTTGATACCGGCTTGTTTACCTGGCTTCGCAAGGCGCCTTGGGGCAACCCGATATTTTCCGGCATGTTCCTGTCGCTGGTTGGTTTCGGCTTCATCGGCGGTATCACCGGCGTGGTGATGAGCGTGGAACAGATCAACATGATCATCCACAACACCATATTTGTGCCGGGCCATTTCCATGGCACCCTGGTAGCCGGTACCACCATGGCATTCATGGCGGTTACTTACTGGCTGATCCCGGTGGTGTTCCAGCGCAAGATCGCTCTGGCCGGCGTGGCGAAATTGCAACCCTATATCTTCAGTCTCGGTGCCTGGGTATTTTCTATCGCCCTGATGGGCGCCGGTACTTTGGGTGTGCAGCGCCGCCATGCGGATATTACTTTTGCCGGCCAACCATTGGCTTATGAATATCCGGAAATCGCCAAGGGCTTGATGGATCTGGGCGAGATATTCGCTGTAATCATGGCGGTTGGCGCGATCATGTTTATCGTGGTTGTGCTGGCATCCATTTTTACGGGTGAGCGCATCGCAGAAGATTCCGCACCGTGGCCGAAAGTGGAAGACGCCGATGTTGTGGCCGAGAGGACCGGAAAGAAACACATTGGAGCGTGGGGTATGGAAGCGCCGGGAACCTTTGTGCTCGCCATGGTCCTTTTCGTCACTATCGTGCTGTACTACTTCATTAACTTCAAGTATCTGTCCACTATCTGGGGCTTGTCTTAAAGAAATAAGATGACGGGAGGGTGCCATACGGTGCCCTTCCCTGATTCCTGCAAGAAAAATGGAATTCAGTTAGAGGGAGACATCTAACCTAAGCCCGGTTTGCGCAATCTCAAACATGTGCAAAACAAGAACTGTGTTGAGCCAACATCGCAGGCTGACATGGTTTAGGTTAGAAGTGTTCAGAAGCGTAAACCTGGGAATAAACTAATGCCTTCTCCAGATAGAATAGAGAAAAGAGGAAGGATACGGACGTTAACATGATAATGATTAAGCAATATATCAATCTCTTCAAGTTACGCATAGGCGTGGTGATTACTCTGGCCGCCTTGGGCGGCATGGCAATTACCCCAGGGCAATCACTGACCAGTTGGCAAGTTCTGGTTTTGTCGCTGACGGTTATGATGGCCTCTGCGGCTGCGGGAGCCTTCAACCAATACTTTGAACGCGATATTGATGCAAAAATGACGCGTACCCAAAATCGTCCTTTTGTAAATGGATTTTTTCAGCATAGCCGCAAGTGGTTGGTGATCATCGGGTTAATGCTTGCGGTTGCGGTAACATCCGCTGCTTTCGCATTTAATGCGATGACGGCGCTGAATATTTTCCTCGGTGCATTCACCTACGCCATTGTTTATACGGCCTGGCTGAAACGGCGCACTTGGTTGAATATCGTATTTGGCGGATTGGCCGGTAGCTTTGCGGTGCTTGCCGGTGCGGCGGCAGTCGATCCTTCGTTTGGCCCGCTTCCCGGGTTGCTGGCATTGGTGCTGTTCTTGTGGACGCCCCCACATTTCTGGAGTCTGGCGATAGTCATTCGCGACCAATATGCCGCAGCAGGGGTGCCTATGCTGCCGGTGGTAAAGGGCGACAAGAAAGCGGCGCGCATTATTTTGGGGCACACCATCCTCCTGGTGTCGGTCTCCCTTCTGCCGGGGTTTTACGGCTTGGGGTGGATTTATCTCACCGGAGCCTTGTTGGGAGGAGCTTATTTCATTATCAAGAGCGTGCAGCTACTGAATAACCCCACGAAACAGGCGGCCATGGCCAATTTCTTTGCATCGCTGATACAGTTTAGCGTGTTGATGACCGCTCTAATGCTGGAAGTGAATTTCGCCGCCTGATTTCAATTCTGTTTGAATATGCATCCCGCCTGGTATCGTTCAGACGGGATATTTTTTTGGTACTCCAAAAATAAACTTCACTTGCATTTTTGATATATCCAATTAAAATACTCGGGTATATTTTGAGTTGACTTCAAACATAACATTGTTCCTTCCGGATGGATTTGGTCGATATCATTTTGACGAACCAGAATTTCAAAAAAAGCGTAATTATGCGTCACTACTTGTTACCGCTGAGTTTGGCGGTTCTTTTATCTGCGGCGATGCCCTGCTTGGCGCAAGATCCCGATACTGGTGGTATGCAGATGTACAAAGCCTCTGTTGCGGCGGCAAAGTTGCAGGCGCCGCAGGAAGAAACGTCCGCCCCGGTTTTTGACGAAAAAGAAGTTCTGAAAATAAGTCAGGGTGCGATAGGCAATCAACTTGGTGATTACACTTTCACCGATCGCAGCGGGCGCGCCGTGCGCCTGTCCGATTATCGGGGCAAGCCGCTGGTTATCAGCATGATATATACCCAGTGCCCGATCATCTGCGCGACCACGACGCGCAGCTTGAGCGCGCTGAAGTTGTCTCAAGATGCGTTGGGTGCAGACAGCTTTGGCGTGTTGACGGTCGGCTTTGATGCGGAGAATGACACTCCGGAAGCGATGGGTGATTTTGCCCGGCGGATGGATATAAACCTGCCGAATTGGGAATTCGTCAGCGCTGATCAGGACACGATTAAAAAGTTGAGCAAGGATCTGGGGTTTGTCTTTTTTCCATCCGCCGAGGGCGGCTTCAGCCACATCACGCAGACAACCTATATTGATAAGCAGGGCAAGGTTTATCTCCATGTTTATGGAGATGAACTTGATAACAAGACGCTGCTCGAGCCTTTGAAGAATATGATTTACAACGTCAAGTCTACAGATCCAATTTATAACTTCGCGACAGCAGAATCAGGTTTCGCCGGTATTGCAAAAAGCGTGCGGCTTTTTTGCACGGTTTATGACACAAAAACGGGAAAGTACACGGTGGATTACAGCTTCTTCTATGGGATCGGACTGGGTATTCTTGTTTCATTGCTTATTACATGGTGGATCGTGATTGAATACCGCCGCAGCCCGAAACGGGACTCCCCGAGCCATGGTTAAACAACGCATTGCCTGGTCGCGCACATTTTGTCCTTGTCAGAAATATTTTCCTTGGATATCCCATGATTAAACTCATGCATCGAATCGGCCAGAACGTTTTTTTGCGTCTGGAGCGCTTACTTAATGGCCTTTTCGGAACGGCATTGAACCCGTTTTATTATCTGGGCGCGATTGCCTATTTGATGTTCTGGATCATCGTCGTCAGCGGCTTTTACATCTATATTTTCTATGATACCGGAGTGGAAGATGCCTTTGGTTCGGTGGAGCGCATAACTCACGAACAATGGTATCTGGGCGGCATCATGCGCAGCCTGCATCGCTATGCTTCCGACGGGCTGATACTGGCTGGCGTTTTGCACATGTTGCGCAATTTCGTCTTTGACCGCTACCGGAACTTCCGGTGGTTTTCATGGTTTACGGGTGTCGCATTACTGTGGCTGGTCTATATTGCCGGCATAAACGGTTACTGGCTGGTTTGGGATCGTCTGGCGCAATTTCTTGCCGTTGCAAGTGCAGAATGGCTGGACTGGCTGCCGATTTTCAGCGCGCCACTGGCACGCAATTTTCTTGAATCGGGCAGTGTCAGCGATCGCTTCTTCTCACTGCTTTCGCTAATCCACATTGGTGTCCCGCTGGCTATTTTTGGGCTCATCTGGATACATACCCAGCGCGTGCCGCAGGCAAAAACGTCTCCACCCAAACCGCTCACGATCGGATTGATCCTGTCCCTGATTGTGCTTGCATTGATTTACCCTGCATTGAGTCAGGGGCATAGTGACCTGAACTCTGTGCCGTTCGTTCTGAATCTGGACTGGTTCTATTTGTGGACATTTCCCCTGCTTTATTCCTGGGGGGCGGGCAAGGTGTGGGCCTTGTCAGGCGGATTTACTGCCCTTGTCTTGTTGTTGCCATTTCTGGGGTGGTCAAAACGCGGCAAGGGTGAGCATGAAATCAACACCGTTCCATGCGGGCATACGTTGACCGCCAAAGATGGGGAGACCATTCTCGAGGCCGCACTGCGCCAGGGATTGAATCTGCCCTATGTTTGCCGTGACGGAGCGTGCGGTGTCTGCAAAGGCAAGATACTGAAAGGCACGGTCGATTATGGCACTTACCAGGAGGGTGTACTCACCGAAGCGGAAAAAGCGCAGGGCAAGGCGCTGTTCTGTTGTGCCAAGCCGTTATCCGATCTGGACATAGAATGTCATGAAGTTGACGAGCACCGGCGATTCCCGGTCAAGACCATGAGCTTCCGCGTGCAAAAAATGGAGCGGGCGGCGCATGATGTGATGCTGATCGAATTGGTGCCTGAAGGCGATGAGCGGATGAATTTTATTGCCGGTCAGTATGTTGCCGTGCAGCTGGAAGATGGCATCAAACGCAGCTACTCCATCGCCAATGCCCCGCATGAATCGGAACATATGCAACTGCACATTCGCCAGGTAGAAGGCGGCAAGTTTACCGGCCATGTTTTCAACGGGATGAAAGAGGGGGATGTGCTGCAAGTAGAGGGGCCATATGGCAACTTCTACCTGCGCGAAGACAGCCATAAACCCATCATCTTCATGTCGGGAGGGTGTGGTTTCGGCGCTGTCAAAGGCATGGTGGAATATGCCTTCAAGGCCGGCATAACCCGGCCCATGGCACTGTACTGGGGCGCCAGGATACCAGCCGATCTGTACTCGGATTTGCCGGAGAAATGGCAGCGGGAACATGGCAATTTCAAATTCATACCGGTCCTGTCCGAACCCAAGCCGGAATATGGTTGGCAGGGCAGAACCGGGTTGGTACACGAGGCCATTCTGCAGGATTATCCGAGATTGGATGATTACCAGATATATGGCTGCGGCTCGCCTGAAATGGTCGAGGCGGGCGTTGCGCCATTTGTGGCCAAGGGATTGCCGGAAGACCAGTATTTTTCGGATGCATTCTTTGTTACTTGTTTCAAACCTGACGTTGCGAAAGCGTCGGTATCTTCTGGGGAGGTGGCACATGGCTAAGCCGCTGCAATACTTAGGCCAAGGATTGGTTTACGCGCTGTTCGTGGGGGTGATCGGCTACTTCTCTACTTTTCCGGCATACACTCACCTGCAACCGGATGAAACATTGATCAAATTAAGCTTCAGGCATGCCGGCCAGCGTGTGGGAGAGTGCCGCGAACGCACCCCGGAAGAGGTTGCCCAACTGCCTGCATACCAGCGTAAAGGAGGAACTACGGTATGCCCGCGCGGGCGGTCCGATGTGGTGGTTGAACTGGAAATGGACGGGAAGCAACTCCTTCACGAGGTGTTGAGGCCGACCGGGTGGGCGCACAGTAGTAATG